>JAJZXT010000115.1 GCA_021806355.1 Thermoplasmata archaeon | reverse complement strand
CCGAATCCTGCCGATGACACTTTCCCGGAAATTTTAGAACATACCTCGTCGAATCCCTGCTTTGTGAAGATTCTGTATTCTATCATATCTATCAGAAAATGATCGAAAAATCGTTAATGAGTTTTCTGGATCTTCTAGCCAGAATATTCGTACACTTTTCAACAATTCTATTATCTAAACTTCCATTTTTATTTTCTCATCGGTTTCATATATCAGGACAGCAAGTCTGCAGTGATCATTGGGAATTCCTCAAAGAAAACTATAGTATATCTCTCCGACATAAGCAATTGTGATGCCTTTTTATCTTCACACCAACTCAAGCTTCTTAGTTGAACAAAATCGAAACGTTTTTCAGCAAGATGGTAAGATCAATGCTATGAGGAGTAAGGGAGGATTAAATAGAGGTAATGAAGGCAAAGAAGTGAACGGTGAATTTGTTATTTTAGAATAGAAATAGAGAGTGTATTAGATGTTCGTGAGGATTATAGTGTAATCGCCGGTTGATTTTTGTGCATTTTCGCCGGAATAAAATTGACCCTGATCGCCGGTTTAATTTTGACTCATGTCTTTCATCAGACAGTGGTCAGAATTGTACGGTCTGGAGGTGTGGAGAATGATTCGCAATATGAGGGACAATGGAATGCGCATAAGATCCATAGCAAAGGAGCTGGGAATATCAAGAAACAGTGTTAGGAAGCATCTTAAGAATGAGCCTGTGAAGAAACAAAAACAGAAAAGAGGATCAAAACTTGATCCTTACCGCGATATGATAAAAACACTCATTGAAAAGGACAATCTTTCTGCAGTGAGGATACTGAAGAGATAAGGAATAAAGGATATGATGGCAGTTACACCATATTGAAGGAATACTGCCATGAACTCAGGAAAGTCAGGTCAATACAGGTATGAGACAGAACCTGGAAAACAATCACAAGTGGACTTTTGAGAATTCGGACGCATAGATCATGACGGAAAATCCAGGAAACTGTATGCATTTTCCATTATACTCGGATATTCAAGGGCGAAGTATGTTGAATTCACCACTGATATATCCACGGCAAACGTGATCAGGATGCATCTCAATGCCTTTGAATACTTTGGCGGTTTCACAGACACAATATTATATCACAACATGAAGCAGGTTGTCATTGACAGAAAGATCATTGCATCAGAATCGAGATTCAATGAAAAATTCATGGACTTTGCCGAATACTATGGCATTATTGTCAGGTTATGCTTTCCCTACAGGCCACAGACAAAGGGAAAGATAGAGAATACAATAAAATTACTGAGGTACAACTTCTTTGCAGGAAGGACATTCGCAGATCTGAATGACATGAACGTACAGTGCCATGAATGGATGAACAGGGTCAATGCGCAGATTCATGGAACAACGCATGAAATTCCGTTTGAAAGGATGAAACATGAGCACCTGAATTCCCCATCATCGGTGCCTGCGTATTTGATCCGTAAAAACGAGGCAAGAAAGGTGTCAAGGGAATGCTTCGTTTCATACAAAGGAAACAGGTACTCAGCCCCATGGAAATATGCAGGGAGGGAGTGCAGGGTTGTTGAGGAATCATCTTACATCCATATTGTGATAGATTCAGAAACCGTGGCGGATCATGAGATGCTTCCCGGAACCGGAAGAACATCCAGATAGAAGGAGCATTTTCAAGGCCTCCTGAAGACCATCAGGGATCAGAAGCGGATAAGTATACAAAGGACGTGGAGAAGCGTGATCTCTCGAAATATAAGGAGGCGATCTGATGGATTCATACGAAAGGGTGCATTAACATCTTGGCAAGCTTGGCCTGCCGGTTATGGAAAGCACCATAGATTCATACCTTGAAACGGCACATGGAAAGCCCTTCATGGATATACTTGATCACCTGTTGTCTGAAGAGGTTAAGCAAAGGTTTCAAGGAAGGCGGAGAATATGCTGAAATGGTCAGGCTTTCCATTCCGTAAAACCATGGAGGATTTTGATTTCTCCTTCCAGCCTTCCATAGATAAATCGGTTATTGATGATCTCATGACACTGAGGTTCATGCACAATACAGAGAATGCTGTATTCCTGGGACCACCAGGTGTCGGAAAGACACATCTCTCCATTGCTCTCGGAATGAGATCCATGATGTCAGATATCCCTGCATATTACATATCTGCAGTGAAGCTTGTGCAGACACTGAAAAGAGATTATGATCTGAAGCGCCTTGAATACAGGATAAAGACATACTCAAGATTCAGGCTCATGATCGTGGATGAGATAGGATATCTTCCCCTGACAAGGGAAGAATCCAACCTGTTTTTCCAGTTTGTCTCATCCAGGTATGAGCGCAGATCAACCATATACACATCAAACAAATCCTTCTCAGAATGGGGTGAGAGGTCCTGGGTGATCAGGTCATGGCTGCAGCCGTACTGGACAGGATACTGCATCACTGCACGGTTGTGAACATAAAGGGGGAGTCCTACAGAATCAAGGACAGGAAAAGAAATTCGTTGCCAATAATGAAAAAGGAGTGAAAGGATGAAAGAAAGTATATATAAGGTGGGTCAATTTCAAACCGTCGTTTTTGCACAAATATGACCGGCGTTTACATATAGCATAATATTATAGGGTTATTATGGAAATGTTGTACAAAACTATGTAGATTCGTAAACTTCTGCAAAATATAAAGTTAGGTACTTTTTACCAATGTAATAATAAGTATCGTTAATAATAGAATTGACTCACCTTTTTCTAATAGTTTGTCTATTTATTCTATTACCCCTTAACTCATTGGTGGTACATAAATCCCTGTAGTCAAAGCCGCTGTACTAGTTAACATTGTTGGACATGTTTCTGAACCCATCTCAAATATTATACATGCACTGTAGGTATAGAGATCAAGATATGTTGATGGATTATTGTAAAATGTGTCTTGATAAGTATAGAAACCAAATAATTTGTCCGCGCTTCCGTTCGTTGCATAGATAGGGTAATACCAGATTTGTCCACTTTCTGAATTTTGATAATAATCCCCATATAAATTAAATGATTGGTTGCTCGTTGAATACGTGCTGTGAGCTGCTTGTGCTTGGATAAACCATGATGGGTTAGGAATCAGTCCATATGCAACTGAGTTCATGATCCCTACAAGATACGAAGAAAGATCTACCATAAGTTGTTGATTACCGCTTGATTGATAGGCTTGTTGTACGTAACCCCATCTAAGAGGACCGCCCGATTGAGTGTAGCCAAGAGCCACCGTCTGCCCAACCGATTGCTTTATGAAATAGACTCCTTGCATCTGAGATGTATACCAACCAGCAGCAGTTCCGAAACATAAAGATTGGGTAGCTTGACCAGTTTGGGAAGAAGAAACAGAATAGATTTTTTCGAAATTTGTTGTGTCCATAACTACTGACATTGAATATGTAGCCACCAAACTTCCTGAACTATCATAAATAGAAACGTTTTGACTAGATGGTGCTGCTTGGAAAATTCCGAGTCCGACTGCCCCACCATTACCAGTGTAATATAGATTCTCAACGTATGCCTTATAATCAAAATATCCTGTTGATTCATAAGGAGGAGGATTCCAATTGTAACTGTATGTGCCAGTACCAAAAATTGTCTCTGAGTAAATTTCAAAGTAATATCCGCCTGTGTTCACATCAAACATTAGCGTTGCATACTTTGCCCCACCGAGGGAAGTAACATCTGCTTTCAAGGTGATCGGGATATCTTCCAAACCATAGTAAACACCATTAAGAGTAGCATTGGATGTGGCTGAATCACTCAATACGGGGGTATAATATGTTCCTCCACCTCCTCCCCCGCCACATATTTGACATGGAGTAGATACCTGAGGGGTGATCGTAGGATCAATACTGTAAGTTTGGTTGTGTAGTAGATGAAGCGGGCCAAATGGAAGAATCAATTTACCATTAGAAGAACTAACTGATAAGAT
>JAJZXT010000181.1 GCA_021806355.1 Thermoplasmata archaeon | reverse complement strand
GCTCCTTCTCTTTGTTATTGGAGATTTCATTGCTACTACTACCACATCCGCCAGGCCTTGAACGACCAATGAGGTTGGCTTTCGGCATTCCCCCATCAGCCTTCTATGTCCAAGGTCCTTCCTCACTTTGCATATCAGACCCTGTATCCATGCTATCGCCTCTACACCGAGGTGCTTCCCATGCACATATATCCGATTCGCATGGGAATTCTGCCTTCGCCTATATATGCCGGTAAGTTTCGATGATCCCTCAACATAGCTGTTGGTCATGCATGCCAGCAAAATCGTTTTGAGGGTAAAATCTTCGCTCCTGGAATTTCCGAAGCTGATGGACTCCTTTATGGACTGCACAAAGTTTATGTAATTCCGTGTGGTATTGGCTCTGTCGGGCATGTTTCTCATCATTGAAGTTGGTAGATTCATGTCCGACAATCATCTGACAGAATAAATCTTTGATCTACTGTTTAGGCTGAGGACAGGGATGAAACAGGCATGCTGAATGGAATTGCTTTATTGTGCAATTGATTATTAAATAATTAATTGTATTAATAGAATGCAATATAAATAGAATGTATGTTATAAATATACCGAGACACTCTGTAGCACGGTCTATAACGGCTTTTCTTCGATAAAGTTATTATAGTTCATGAGATTTTAAGCTATGGCATCGGAAAAGATTTTAGATTCAGTAGACACTCTGGAATTTTATGTTGGTTCAGCCAAGGAATGGAGTTATTTTCATCAGCACGCACTTGGCTTTAAGCTGGTTGGATATTCAGGTCCAGAAACTGGAGTTAGAGACAGGGTATCGTATCTCCTAAAGCAGGGTGATATCAAATTCATATTCACCAATACCCTTTTTCCAAATTCACCTATAATAGATCATACAAGAATTCATGGAGACGGAGTAAGGGATATCTCCATGAAGGTACCTGACATTAATGAAACAATAAGCGAGATAGATAAGAGGGGGATTGTTAAGCATGGTCCTGTAAGTAAAATCAGGACGGACAACGGAACGCTTTACAGTGCAATATCGAATTCCTTCGGCGAGACAATACATTCACTTAATGATTACGGGGAGTATGAGGCCGAGCTCCCACCAGGTTTCAAGGAAGTTGAGTCGCCGGATATAAAACCATCGGGAATAAAGAAAATTGATCATATTGTTGGAAATGTTGAAGACAGGAAAATGGATGCTTGGGTCGATTATTACACGCAGGGTTTTGGTTTTGAACAGCTCATTAGTTTCGACGACAAGGATATAAGCACAGAGTTCTCCGCACTCAGATCAAAAGTGGTGCACTACAACAACAGGAAGATTATTTTCCCAATAAATGAACCTGCCCTTGGGCTCAAGAAATCACAAATTCAGGAATATATCGATTATTACAACTCACCGGGTGTACAGCACATAGCAATGGAAACAGATGATATTATCAAGACAGTTGCTGACATGAAATCAAGGGGAATAGAATTTTTATCAACACCGGGCATATATTATGATACCCTTGACGAAAGAGTTGGGAAAATTAAAGAAGACGTAGACAAGCTGCGTGAACTTGATATCCTGGTTGACAGGGATGATGACGGATACCTTCTCCAGATTTTCACCAAACCGATAGGAGACAGGCCAACTGTATTTTATGAAATAATTCAGAGGAGGGGAGCAACTTCATTCGGCAAGGGTAATTTCAAATCCCTATTCCAGTCAATAGAAGCAGAACAGGCAAGAAGAGGAAACCTTTAATCCGATCTTATATGAGAATAGGAAGAGTAATTTCAGGTGAAAAGAGAGTCACGGTCATATTCAATGGAGAAAAGGCATACGATGCAACAAAGATATTTGAGATGCCAGAGTGGCATCTCGAAAAGGATTTTTTCAAGGTTTTCACTGAAAACGAACTTGCTCATTCTGCCTTCAGCAATGAGTATGTTGTGGATAAGATAGATTCCTATCTCAGTCCCTTGAGATATCCTGGACAGATAAGGGATTTTTATGCCTTCGAGGATCATGTAAAAAATTCAAGGAGGAGAAGGGGACTGGATATGGAACCTGAATGGTACAAGATTCCTGCATATTATTATACGTCCAACAGCAATTTTGTTCCACACAATGGAAGTGTCGATTTCCCTCCATTTACCAAGGAACTGGATTTTGAAATGGAGGTTGGCATAATAATTGGCAAGGGCGGAAAGGATATTCCAGAAGATAAGGCATTAGATCATATATTTGGCATGGTATTGATGAACGACTGGAGTGCCAGGGATCTCCAGAGAAGAGAGATGAAAATAGGGTTGGGTCCTTCAAAGTCAAAGGATTTTGCCATGGGCATTGGAGACTCAATCGTCACATTGAAGGATCTGAAGCCGCTGCTGAAGAACGGAAAGTTTGATATTCCGGTTGAAACATATTTGAATGGAGACCTATTTTGTGAATCCAACCTGAAGAGGATCTACTGGCCGATTGAGAAGTTGATCAGCTATGCATCGATGTCATCAATGCTGAAGGCAGGTGATTTCCTGATGTCAGGAACAATGCCTGGCGGTTGCATTACGGAAATGCCAATGGAGAATCCCAGATGGATTCAGAAGGGCGATGAGGTGTTGATGCAATCTCCCGTGCTCGGGGTTTTGAATAACAGGGTGGTTTGATGGTGTATTATGTAAAACAGGGAAAGGTAACAGAGAGCAGGCATACATTCGACGATAGAAGCAATATACTGAATGAGGAACTGTTTGGTGAGGATAGCTTTGATGGAGCTTATTCATTATTGTACCATATGAATGAGCCGACAAGGGTAAAATCACTCACCAGGCTTGAGAAGCATAAGGATAAGGTTCTTGGGGATGACACAAAGCATCTTCATATCCGGGCTGGAAAAGTCAATGCATCGGGCGGGTTTCTGGAATCGCGGCGCTTTATATTAGTAAATTCAAAATTGAGAATCGGCATCGCTAAAATAACTGAATCCTCAGGCGATTTTTACAGGAATTCTTATGCGGACATTCTCCTTTTCGTTAAGAACGGGAAGGGAAACCTTGTTTCTCCGCAGGGAGATCTAGAATTCGGCAAGGGAGATTATGTCTACATACCCAGGGGGGCAACATTCAGGATTGAATCGGCAGATGCCTACCTCTTTGTGATAGAATCCAGGGAGCACATGGATATACCTCAAAGATACCTGAACAGGTATGGGCAGCTCAAGGAAGGCACCCCTTATTACAGCAGGGATTTCAGGATACCAGTTTTGAAGGAAACCAGTAGTAGTAATGAAAATTTCAAGGTGTTTGTGGAATATGACGATTATTATATGGTGGAGGAACGGGATAGATCCATTCTGGATGTCGTGGGTTGGGATGGATATCTGTACCCATTTGCAATCAACGTCAATATGATGGCTCCAATAGTTGGAAAACTGCACATGCCCCCACCCATACATGAAACATTTTCTGGAAAAGGGTTCATGGTCGGAACATTCCTTCCAAGAAAATTTGATTTTCATCCGAGAAGCATCCCAATTTCATACTATCACAATAACATAGACGTTGACGAAGTTATTTTCTATGCTTCAGGAAATTTCATGAGCAGAAAGGGAATAGAGGAAGGTTCGGTGACAATGCACGTCAGGGGCATCATTCACGGGCCACAGCCGGGTACTATTGAATCATCTATTGGAAAAGAAGGAACTGAGGAACTTGCTGTAATGGTTGAATCTTATGAACCGCTCATACTCACTGAGACTGGAAAGGAAGTTGAGGATCCAAAGTACATGGAGTCATGGTACAGTAAATGACAGAGTTTAATTTTCTCCCAATGGATCGTGTAGTATATGGAAAGAAATCCATAAATACACTAAATGGCCACATTGAAAGACTTGGAAAAAGAAAGGCTCTCATTGTGACTGGAAGTTCGGTCTCAAAGGGCAAATTCTTCTCATCTATCTGCAATATCATTGGAATAGACTATGTG
>JAJZXT010000015.1 GCA_021806355.1 Thermoplasmata archaeon | reverse complement strand
TTATCGGCAGTATATGATCCGGCAAACCAGAATATAATGGCAATTGAAACCAATGCAAGCAGCGGATTCTTGAATAGCATTGGCATTGCAGTCATCAATGCAACAACAGAATATCTGGAAGGCAATATCACTGTCGGTTCATCTATACAATCAATAGCAGTTGACACATCCGATAACACCATATTTGCATTATCTCCGCACTCTGCAAAAATACTCATTGTAAAGTTATTCCCGGAATACAATGTAAATTTCAGGGAAACTGGAATGAATTCACCAGTATCATGGTTCATAAACATGAACGGTAGGCCTGCCAATTTCACCATAGGATCATCATCAGAATCCATTTACCTTCCAAACGGAACATATTCATATACAATAGGAACAACCCAACTATATTCTGCTTCACCACATTCCGGTACAGTTCATGTGGATGGCAGTGGAATAACAGTAACGGTAACATTTTCCTTTGAGTATTCGCAATACCTTGAACAGAATTATATTTATTTCCTGACTATAGCAGGCATAGCAATAGCAGGAATATATTTCATCTGGAGAAGGAGAAGATGAAACAGGTAATCCAAGGATCAGACAACAATGCAGTATCTCCAATAATCGCAACTATAATACTCATAGCAATAACCATAGTTTTGGCAGCAACCCTTTATACCGCACTTACCTATTATGCATCTACATCATCATCGTCAAAACCTCCAGTAGCAGTATCCATCTCGGCAACACTCACTGAAAAATGCTATGTTAACTACACTGAATGCCATTCAATGCCATATGCTAATCTCCTTGGTTTTGCAAATGACACCACATTCTATGAACTTCATATAAATTCCATAAATGGTTGCAACGGAAACATATCCCTAAAAAACATTCAGTTTATCATATCATACAAGAACAGTAGCACCTTACATAAGTGTGTAATATCACATATTCCGACTCAAGTATCACCGTCGGCGCAACCTTGCCATACTACAATTGCCTCTTTTGCTGGACCGTGTGGAACTAATTTCACATTGACATGGTTTCACCCGTTTAGGCACATGATAAGTGGATCTATTTTTCTGTTTCAGCCATATTATTCCTCATATCCTTCTGGAGATGAAATTTATTCTCCACAAAACAAAATTTATTCCATAGAAGCGGTAAATTACGTAAATCAAACGATTTTATTTACCGCTAATATCTCTTAATATAATAACGACAATACTAACTTAATTTTATCAAGATGAATTTCTTAAATTATATATACCTGAAAGTAATGTATAGTTAACAACCATCGGTTGTAAACAGGTGATAAAATGGTGTATAGAAGAAGGAAAGAGGACGAATACGACGATGACGACATCTTTGAAGACATGTTCGGAAGTTTTGGAATAGACTTTGACAGGTTCAACGAGAGAATGAGAAGGATGTTCGAAAAGATAGCAAGAGATCCTGAGGCTAATACAATTGGGCCATTTGTCTACGGTTTTACATACAAGACAGACCAAAATGGCAGGCCATTATTCCAGGAATTCGGAAATGTTCCTGGTGTAAGGATGCCAGGCGTATCACAAAACATCGAGAAGGATGTCAGGGAACCAATTACTGACATGAACACAGATGCGTCAAACATTTACATAACATACGAACTTCCGGGAATAAACAAGAATGACATAGATCTGAAAGTTTCAGAACTGAATGTCATACTGAACGTGTCCAGCGGCCCAAGAAAATACTTTAAGGAAATAGAGTCTGAATACAAACTGAAACCTGACACAACGGAAGCAAAGTTCGTCAACGGGATACTCGATGTTAAGGTAGCTCTGGACAAAGCTGATGACCAAAAGGGAAGAAAAATAAAGATCAACTAGGGATGGCAATTGGAAGATGAATACGATTACATTCTTTCAGCCTTAGAAAATGCCACAAGAAGGGAGATTTTAAGGCGGCTGGTCTTAGATGATTCATATGCGCTTGAGATAAGCAGGAAGATTGGTATCTCTCAGCAGGCTATCAACAAGCAGTTGGAGGTTCTGGAGAGGGCCAATCTTATTTTTTCTATCGGCAGGGAACAGAATCCACAAGGCGCATCGAGAAAGATTTACAGACCTACAGGCTTTTCAACACTGATTATTGACTATTCAAGAAACTTCATTGAAACAAAACGGTATCCGCTCGACTTCAAGGATAAAACTGTTAGTGGAATTGACGACCCAAGCAGCAGGATCATGGATTCACTCAAGGAAGTGAATCAACGGATAGACGAACTTATGGAGAAACGAAATTCCCTGGTCAGGCAGAAGGATTCACTCATAGCTTCACTCACAAAGAAGATATCGGAGAATTTCCATGATGATTTCTCTGAAGAAATCCTGTTGAATTTCATTGAGTTGCTCGATATTGGAGCGGTAGCCAGAAAACTCTCACTTCCTGAATTTTATGTCAATGAAGTTGTAAACAAATTTATGCAATGTTGATCTTTTTCATTTTTATGTAATATCTTACAAGAGATTTGTGAATTCTTAGCGGAAGTATAAATAAAACAGTGAACAGTCTCTCAAATTCATGCAAAAACTCAACCGTATTTGTTACCAGAATTAACGTTCCTTTATCTTTTAAAACTCTCCCTATTTTCTCTGGAAGCTCTGAGAAAAGTGTATTAGGTTCTATGCCTGCTCTTGAAGAGCTTCTTCCATAGGGCAAATCCGTAACAACGGAATCGACCTTCAATTCTCCGGAATACTCCAGGAAATTTTCCCTCATTACTTCATAGTCATGAATGCCATAGAACTTCAGGTTCAGTCTGCTCCCGACGACCATTTCCTGCGAAATGTCAATTCCTATAACTGTGAAATTCAGAAGGCCAGCCTCAATAAGCATTCCTCCTGTTCCACAGAATGGGTCAAGAATTGAACCTCCAGCGGGGGTTTCAGAGGCATTCACGCAAAATCTTGCGAATCTTGGATCCATGGAAGTGGGAGAGAAAAAGGGACGCATTCCCGCCTTTCTCTTCTGAAGATCTTCACTCCTGGCCCGATAAATTTCCTTCCCGATGTACCACTTCTCAACGCAATGATAGGCATTGATGACACAATCAGGATTCTTAAAATCTACGCGACCCTTTCCGCCCAATCTATCGCCTATTTCTCTTTCATCCTGAGAGGAGTGGCAGGTTGAGGAATCCTTTATTCTCACATAGAATGTTCCGTAATCCAGTGGTAATGGAACTATTTGCTCTAACGTTTCGATGGTGCTGGAAATCAGGGTAATTTTTTTAACAAATCCGGATTTTGAAACGCTTGCTGCATTAGACCTTATTAATAAAACACCTGGAAAAAGGATCTTGAAATCTGGATCTGGTTCACCCATGGAAAGAGATTTTAACTCTTCCAGGAAGAAATTGGAAAAACCTATCTGGTACTCAACAACCAGAATACTTTCAGTTTGGCTTGTTTTCACTGTCTTCAATCCTTTTAAATTCCTTAGAAAGATCAGAAGACAATCCATCGAATATCTTGCTAAGCCTTGTAATCGAACGCTTGACAGCAGCCTGGGGTTTTCCAGACTTTACCTTAACGTAAATTCTAGGGTTATCTATAACCGGGTGTTTGATATAATAATTTGATTCCTCGACCTGTTCATCCTTTAGAAGCTCCTCAACCAGGGGCCTCAGCAGGGTATTATCATAATTGAGAACTTCAAAGGTTATGGAATTTTTATCCTTCTCGATAATCTTTATTTTACTATCCATTGTTGCGTTATAACTTACAAATAATTAATGTTATCTTTGTCCTCTATGGCGGAAATAGATGGTTGATTTACTACAACCTTCTAATCACATTACTCAAATCATGCAATAGATAAGCTTTATCCCTCATTTCATTATTGTATGTATTCTCAGCCAATGAATTACTGAGCTTTGTTTCTATTGCTTTTTCTACTGGTTTCAGGGCATTCTTTCCCACTTTTGCTCTTATGTTTTC
>JAJZXT010000018.1 GCA_021806355.1 Thermoplasmata archaeon | reverse complement strand
CTGTGATTGTAAAAGCAAGGCCGAGAGGAATGGTCATCCTTGCGTTTTCAGTGCTGCTCTCGTTGATGAGCCTGGTCAGATATTTATTTGCTTTCGGATACTTTTCGAAGTCTTCGTTTATAACCAAGTCAAATGTTATCTTTTTCTCGCCCTTTCCAAACATATGGTAGCCGCAGGAATTTTTTACCTTTGTTCTTGGATACCTGGGAAGAAGGAGGAATACAGCAATCAGGATTATTCCAAACACTAAACTGACGAGGAACACACCAATTTTACTCGTTATACCGAATATGGATGCCCATGTAATCGCCCCAAAATTCAGAGTGTCCCAGAAGAACCATTTCACGTTTCCAAATATTACTGACCAGGTGAATGCACCTACCAATCCACCAAGGGCTGCGTATATTGCATCCCGTCTTCCCTGGCCAAGGGCAATCCATATAGTTCCCGGAAAATAACCTGCGAGACCAACTCCTGCTCCAAATATAAGTCCACCAATTACGATTCCTGGAACGAAGAAATCTTTGATTCCAAAGTTTGGATGTGTGATCAGGGCCACAAGGTAGAGTAATATCGAACCAACACCTATCGCAAAACCAAAACATACCATTAGGAATCTGTCCTGGAAAGCCATCACCCGGAACAGAGTATCCGGATCTGTGAAATTCCATAATTCCAGTGGTATAGCTAGAGGGAGTGCCACTATCAACCCGAGTAAAAGAGGGGCCTTTGTCTCATGAAAGACATACTGCATTATTACTCCCCCAATCAACAGGGCCAGTGAAAGGATCAAAAGAGCATAGACTGCCTTCCAAAAAATATATTTATCTTTCTTGTAGGATTCATCTTCAACGCTTGTATTGTCTGTATTTGTGTTCATAAGTCATCGTCGTGAATACAGAGTAAGTTAATATTTGAATATATTTATTATAATACATAATTACAAGTATTTTGGGAAACATTGCAAAAATTTTATAAATTGGCGCATTATAAATAAATATGGAAGAAAATTACGGGATCGCAATTCTGGATCAGGAAGGCGAATATATTGTGAAGCCGTTCTTTTCAAACATCCCTAAGATTTCAAAGTTGGTAGTGATATGTGATCCCAAAACAGAATATAAGGACTCCAAGCGCGAAATCTTAGACTTTCTCAAATTAAAAGCGATAAAACCAGAATTTATAGAGATAAATGATGTAGGTAATTTTTTTCAAATATTTCTTGTCCTGCAAAAGATATGCAAATCTAAAGGTACGCCGACATGGGTCAATATATCGTGTGGATCTGGGATAGGGGTTTCCGCGCTCACCATACATGCGTTTAATGAGAACATACCCATGATAGTTTATGAGAGATATCAAGATTCAACTGTTGTGATCAACGTCAAAAAGTTGAAGAAGGTCAATATATACAACAAAAGATACCTGTCACTATTGAAGGAAATAGCCATCAAGGGAAAAACAATAGAAGAGCTTTCAGCTTCATTGGGTATAACATATTCAGCCACTTCAAGAAGGCTAAAGAATCTTCTATCACTTGATGTGATTATGAGAAATGGAAGCGGGGCGAGGAACTATCCATATGTTCATTTGTTAACCGAATTCGGTAAACTACTGCTGGTATGATAATAGGTGTTTTTCATTAATTTCAAAGGAAAAGAGGTGAACATTGCGGATTGGATCGACTTTCAATGCTTATGTACCGCTAAGATCGCATTCTCTCTATCCTCATCATCCTTTGTTTATGGCGCTTCTGGTTTAATCTTATGAGATCGTATGCAAGTCCTCCGCCTGTAAACTTTGGATTTCCCTTCAAGTTGTAAATTTTGTCGATTGCTGAAATAAGAGCACCAGGATTCCTGGTGGTTCTCACCGCGAATCTGTCCGCACGAATCACAGATGAATAGTCAAATCTTGCGAACAAAATGGGAAAAAGTATGGGAAAAGAGATTATACTCAAGATAAGCAGTATCCCTGTAACTGGAACAAGGATAAATCCAAGAGCAGGAAATCCGCCCATTATAAAATAGATGAAAGCATCTGCAAGTGCCACAAATGGAGTGAAGAGAATATAGGTCTTCTTAACAGAACCATGAGATTTTGTGAGGTAGTACGCATAAGATAAAGTAGCGTCCGTTTCATCCTGGGATAACATCTCCGTTAACTGTCTGGTTATTAGTATTCTCTTGCGGCGGATATCCTGTACGGCAAGATGGGGTTTTCCATAATTTGGGGCAGGCATTATGCACACCTCAGGCGTGACTTTACGGTCACTACCCAAAATTTTTTTGAGCCTTTGCGTGAGTCCCTTGTCAACAATACACTCTGTTTCCATTTCCTTTTTTCCTGCCTTGAATATAAGCCCAAGAGGAATGAGATAAGCAAGTATTGTGATAAACGACACGACTAATATGAATCTCTGATTGAAAGATGCAATCCGGGGTAAAAAAGCTGCAAGGGTGAAAAGCGAAGCTTCAGGAAAATAAATCACAACGAAAGTGTTCCTCAGACTTCCGACGTAATCGATTAGAATTCTGAGGAAAAGCCAGGTGGTCAAAGCCAGGATGGACCAGACAATGGCAACAAAATAAGTCAGAGGCAGTAAACCTGAAAATGCTATATAAGTAAGAATAATGGCAGGAGTGTACAGAAATACTGTGCCCGCAATCATCTGCCTGGCACTCGATCTATTCAGCACATTAAATACATCAGTCCATGATATATATTTTTTTCAAAATAACATTATCTGGCTGGACTTAGACAAAACGACAATGTGAGAATGTTATAAATGGGGTACGGTGATCAGTTGAAAATTCATCCCTGCTCATGGGTCCAAAATCTAACATCGAAACTTTATCTAGGCAGCCAATTTCAGAACTTTCATTAGAATCATGGGGCTGACCGGATTCGAACCGGTGACCTCCCGGTTATCAGCCGGGTGCTCAAACCAAGCTAAGCTACAACCCCCTGTGAATGCCGGCTGTCATCTTTCAAATTATAATAAATGTTTCCTGTTCAATTCCTTTTCAGTCCATCCCTTGCCTTCAGCCATTCCAGATCCCTGCATACTGCACAAAGCTCCTCGGTTGTGGGGGAACCGCAACTGGTGCAAGGCTTAAGGGCGTCTGAATCGTTTTTCACCATAATCATATCCCTGATCCCCTCATAGAAGTTCATTATGGCATGTCTTGTGCCAGGGCTTCTCTCCTCCAGTGTAGCGATAACGTCTCGAAAGGTGTTGCGGTGAGCCTTTGCATAATAGGGACACCAGCTCGAATCAAACTTAATGCCCTTTATCATTGCATAGATCACGACCTCCCTTTCAGGTATTGATCTGAGCGGCACGATCCTTGGAGTAAGACCATCCAGCGATCTGGAGTGTGGTGCTAGCCTTGCCATTCTCGCAATATCTCCCTTTGCAACATTCATCAGAATAGACTGTGAATAATCATCAAGGTTGATGCCCAGGGCAACATAATCCGCATGCTGTTTCTCTGAAGCCTCATTCATAATTTGTCTCCTCATTGGACCACAGTGTGCGCATGGAATTCCGTCAGGGTCGATCTTAACGATCTCATCCATTGTGTAACCATTTTTCTCACGAAACGATATGACTGTATGATCCACGCCGAGATCAGTGCACAGTTTCCTTGCAGACTCCAGGCCGCTGTTCCTGTATCCTGCTATGCCCTCATCTATGGTGAATGCTGTTATCGTAACATTCTTCCAGGCTGCATAGAATTTTTTGAGCACGTAAAGGGTCACCGAGGAATCCTTCCCGCCGGAGATTGCGACAGAAATCTTTCCTGTTTTCCCTGGGAAATGGACCTGTTTCCTCAGCTCTCTCTTTACACGCCTGTCAAAGAAATCGACAAAATGCTCGCTGCAAAGGGCTGAACTGTTGTACTTTATCTCAATAATGGCATCCCTGTTGCACAACGAACATTTCATGAATAATTCAAGGGGCAGATTTCATTCCTGTTATAATA
>JAJZXT010000149.1 GCA_021806355.1 Thermoplasmata archaeon | reverse complement strand
AGGGTAGTCTTTGAAACTCCAGTCAGCAAATGCCTGCCGAATTATAAACTCTCCATGGATTGCTCTCGATTCATCGAGATAATACGCTATTAATGCCACTGCTTCTTCGCCTGCATCCTCGTATGGCATTTCATAAAGATTCGTGAGAGAGTAGTAGAAATTCTCGAAATCTATAAAAACTGCAGCAAGCTTACGACCGTTCATATAAACGACAAAAAGAATTCACTTTTAAACTTGTTGTAATGCACATATCTCCTTTTATATGGCGTCAAAATAGTCCTAGGATTTCAACTACATTTTCCAATGAGCATATCTCAATGAATCCCGTAATTCTCGTGGTTTTTCACTGTTTGAATAGCTGATCGATATCTTAATGTTGTGGTGGAATACATTTTTCTTTTTCCATTACAAGAAAAAAGATGTGTGCAATGAAAAGAAGCCCTATACACCTCTTAGACGTAGTATGTATCTTTGATAAAACCTAAGCACACTTTGACGCTATATCAATAAGAAGAGTGGAATCAGTGAAAGTTATAATATAATATAACAATAACTTATTTACATGGAACCAATAGGATCATTTCTCAGTGGACCGAGACTCAAACTTGCAGAACTCCAGGATTACGTAATTGATATCATATATGATAGCTTCCAGTCCAATGCGCTTCTCTATGGGGGGACTGCAATATGGAGATGTTTTGGAGGTATGAGATTCTCCGAAGATATTGACATATATCTTGAAATGCCCCCATTCGAGGATTTTATCTCAAAACTTGAAAAGTACGGTTTGAAACTGGTCTGGAGGGATCCTGAATTTCCCTCGAGGGTTAGAATTGGCAGCGGTGAAACTGAAATTCTTCTGGAAACCAAACCAGGTTTTGCAGAAAACGAGATAGGGGTTTATTCCCGAGTTGATGGAAGTGCAAAAACAATAAGTGTTCTTAGCCCAACTGAATTGATGACTAGAAAGATAGAAGCGTACCATGGCAGGAGATTTGTGAGAGACATCTATGATCTTTTCATCCTTACGAAATGGCTGGACAAGTCAGACTATGTTGTGAAATCACAAATATCACGGTTCTTGCATGAACTACATACACCCGTTGATGAGCAGATCCTGTCTTCATTACTTTATGCAGGTCCTCGAGATTTGAGTTTTGCCAGCATGACGGATTACATTAGAAGGTGGTTGAATGAAATATGATGCTCCTTTTGTTGAGTTTTTTACTAAACAGGCAATATTCACCACTGATGATGCTAGAAGATTTCTTACAAGACTTGGCGCCGGAGAAGCTTATATAAGATTGATGCTTCATAACATGGTCGATTCCGGCAGGCTTCACCGGATAGGAAAGGGCGCATACACGTTTCACCGAAATGAAGTTGCAATCGGATTCAAGTTCAGGCCTTTCTATTATGGTCTTCAATTTACGCTCACGATAAGAAAGATATGGACTCAACAATCTGTTCCGGTAATCATAACCGCGAGTAAGGCAAATCCTGGAGTCAGGGATATCATGGGAACAAGAGTGATGCTACACAGGATTAGTGAAAAAGCATTCTTTGGTTTCGAGTACCTGAATTACGGTGGACTCTTTGTTCCAGTTTCAGATCTGGAGAAGACTCTGCTTGATTTCGGTTATTACGGTATATCTCTGGACCCGGAAACCATGTCTGCTCTAAAGAAAAAAGTGAATAAATCTAAGCTCATGGGATATGCTTCAAAACTTGGCGGGAAGTTAGAAGAGGATTAGTTCTTGGGCAGAAGCCGCGTCAAATGAACCTATAAACAAACCATGTCTAGAAACTCAGGTCTGTTTTAGAAACGCCCGAGTTGCATGAGGATATCACACTATCATATGGCAGACAAAGGAAAATATATTTTTTTTGTAAACATTAATTTTCGAATTGGTCCTATCTTCCGTTGACCGTTTCAATGAATGACTTTGTTTTCCTCATTTATAGAGAACTTGACATATATTTCCTAATTAAGCATTGTTTAGAATCCTGAATGAATTATTGCCTCGGTATCCCCATCCTGGAAATAAGAGCTCCTTCAGGCATAGATAGAATAGAGTAATTGCAACATCCAGAACCAATATGCCCTCACAGAATGTTCCAGAGGAAAATCGTTGAAAGAGCTAAGAAACAACTATATCTTAAGAACAATATGTGTTGACATGAATTCTGAGGAATATGCCATAGAGGTGAATGACCTTGTCAAGAGTTATGATGGAAAGACAAATCAGGTAGATCACCTTAATTTCACTGTTCCATACGGTGAAATATATGGCCTGCTTGGAAAAAATGGGGCAGGAAAAACAACAACAATCAAGATACTTACAACCCTTCTGCAACCAAATTCCGGATCCGCAAAGATCTGCGGTATTGACGTTAAAAAGAAACCAAACAGCATCAGGAAGATTATTGGGGTCGTCCAGCAGGGTGAATCCTTTGACTTCACGACCGTTGAGAAGAGTTTCTATATCTATGGGCTTCTTTGGGAAATCCCAAAGCCTGTCGTAACGAGGAAGGCATCCGAACTCATGGAACTCTTTGAACTCAAAGAGATAAGGGATAGAAGAATGTTTGAACTTTCAGGCGGGCAGAAGAAACGGGTTCAGGTGGCAAGGGAATTTATCCACGATATGAAGGTGCTTTTCCTTGATGAGCCAACCATTGGAATGGATCCAATAATGAGAAGGGACATTCTCAATTACATAAAGGAAAAGTCAAAGGACGGCCTTACCGTCCTCTTCACAACACATATCCTTGAGGAGGCTGATTACCTTTGCAAAAAGATAGGCATGATCAATCGTGGAAAAATGGTTGCAGAGGGGAGTTCATCTGAACTGAAGGATAAGTTCGAGGCAATGAGAAAACTGACAATAACCCCACGTGGTGGCATTTCCGCCGATAAGATTGAACAACTTCAGCACAAGCTGTCCCAGATGAAAAATAGGAATGAATTCACTGTTGACAGCAGCCAGGTCAGTGTTATAGGAATCGACATGGGAAGAATTCTGCCTGAGGTTATTGAGATACTGAATGTTATGGGGCTTGAAATTGACCAGGTAATTCTGGATAACCCTTCTCTTGATGACGTATTCATTGAGGTGATGAAGAATTGAAAATCCCATCATTTGTCAGATTAACGATACGAAATGTCCGGGTTAACATGGATCCGGGCACGATGATGTTCATGCTTGGGCTGCCGGCACTGTATCTTGCTGTCCTTGGCGTGATGTATGAGGGATTGATAACGTCAGTGGCAGGCCCAACCGGCCCTATTTCATACATGACATTCCTTGCTCCAGGAATAATAGGAATGCAGGCACTCACTGCAGGAAACATAGGAGGAGGAATGCTCTGGGCCGACAGGAGATGGGGCATGTTTGAGCAGATACTTGTAGGACCGTTCAGGAGAATAGACTACCTGATGGGAATAATGCTCCTCGCGGTTATCTTTTCAATAACGGGAAGCACCATAATGGCACTGCTTGCTGTCTATACATCAGCGCACCTTTCCATTTCTCCCCTTAACATTATCCTTCTGATTCTTACGCTCGCCATAGGCACCACTTTCTTCAGTTCCCTGTTTCTCATCTTTTCAGTCAAGATAAAAAGCATGAATGCTTACAATACCGTAACAATAGTGCTCTTCTTCTTCCTTGATTTTGCGAGCCCGTCATTCTATCCAGTCACTAGCAAGACCCCTGTTGTATTGCAGGCATTCATTGCCGTGAACCCGCTGAGCTATATTGTCTATTCAGCAAGGGATATTCTATCCTATAACCAGCCCTTTGCAGCACTGCAACCGCTTCTGGTAATATTCATTGTAATGCTTGTTTTCCTTGGACTGGCAATAAAACTCTATGGAAACGTAAGAACTGGTTCATGAACCAATGGTCAGATGAAGGATAGTTGATTTATTCCTTTGAATCCCCAACCCTGATCTTCCTCAGCTGTTTGAAATGCTGAAGTGATTGAGCAGGTTAATTAGAT
>JAJZXT010000056.1 GCA_021806355.1 Thermoplasmata archaeon | reverse complement strand
CACATTGCGCACCCAGTCCTTCGGGCTCATGAGTATGAATGGAATGTTTGTAGCAAAGAAGGAAAGCAAACCGGCCAGGATAAATTCGGGGACAACCTTGTGCTTTGATCCATTTTCACGGTACAGGAAGTACAGGAAAAACGGCAGAATGACAATGGGAGTCTGCTTGGCCGATAGGCTGAGGCCAAAGAATATTCCCGAGAGCCATGGATTCTTTCTTGTGATATATGCAAATATTAAGAAAGTGATCCATAATACATCCGTTGTTCCTGCCATTGAAAATCCAAATATCTCTGCTGCAATTGCAATCATCACTGCAAGGAACGGGACAAGATCAACTATTTTCTTCTTATAATATTCATAAAAGACACCCGCGAAGGCGATCATGGAGAAAACAAGAAGCATTGAGTAGTTTGGAAGATTCAATAAAACAACGGGTATGAACGGTATTATCGACATGCCGGGATAAATCAGCGTGTTCATGACCCCACCGAAAAGCGTTGGCGTATATCCAGCCGGCCTGAAGAATGAATTGAAAACCGGAGCCATGTTTGCATTGCTGTATGGATCCCTGCCTTCAAGAAACAGCTTGGCACCATATGTTGAAACTGCTATCTCATCTGTCATTGCGTTCGGGAATACACTTATGACAACAAGGAACAGTTCAAAGATTGCTATTATCAGGCCGATATATGGCAGCTTTTCAACAAGCGGGATCTTGATTTTTGGTATGAACATGTATATCAGGAGCGTTGCCCCGATTATGATTGATATCCAGAATCCGATGATTGCAGGCGTGTTAAGATAGCTGATGAAAGGGAAAATTTGGAATGGATATGTAACAAATAATATACCGAAGACCAGGAACTTGAATCTCTTGAATTCCTCTTTTTTCTTAATTTCCAGAGTGTTTTCTTGCAATAAATCAGAAATGTCACTTACATTTAAAAATCTATTTGATTTTGATCGGATTTCAGACTAAAAGAATTATAGTTCAATTCACTTAGCGTATTAAATGCTCAAGGTCGGGATATTCAAGAATAAGGATGGCAGGACAATTTTCATTTGGGCATTCCTAGTCTCAATAATATTCTCGGCAATATTCTCTGATATGTCGCTTTTAAAATTCTTCGACTACAAATCAACCGTGTTAGATCTTGGTATCAATGGCGCTCAGATATATCTTGTATTTCATGGGGGCATCCCTCTCACATTGGAGGGTTTGAAGACTATCGCGTTCAACAAATTGATCTATCTTCTGATGGCACCATTTTATGCCATTTATCCAAAGATGTGGACGCTGCTTGTATTCCAGGATACCCTTCTTTCATTTTCAGCCCTTCCCCTTGGCATGATCGCATGGAAGAGAACAAATTCAAAACTGTTTGCATGTATAATTCCTATCCTATGGAACTTCTATTTTCCGGTTGAGGGGATATTCTGGTTTGACTTCCATTTCATGGCACTTTTTCCCTTCTTCTTTCTTACGGGAATAATGCTTGGAATGTATGATAAACGAAGGTCATCCTTAGTCTTCCTTGTCCTCGCTTCCATAACGGATTACCTTGCGCCGTTCATTGTATTTGCATACATTGCAGTTGAATATTTGCAGGCGAAGCGGGATAATTCACCTCACATAGAATATAACAGAAAGCTTCTCATTTATTTCTCGGCACTGTTGATTCTTGTGTTCGTTGCTGTCAACATTGCCACGTCATTCAATTATACCTATGCCTTTACTTCAAACTTCTTTCCTTCATCATCCACAGGTCCGGGTTTTATTCCTGATAAAATAACCTTCATAATCTGGATATTTGCACCGTTTCTCTTCCTGCCATTCATTGCTCCACTTGAATTGCTGATTGCAATACCGGGAATAGCATTAGCGCTGTTCAACAACTATCCTGGCTTCTTCGTACAGGGAGTCCAATATCCTGCCTTATTTGCGCCAGGAATATTTTTTGCATTCATCTCCGCCATGTCTTTGCTGATGAGTCGCCTGGATAAGATCAGGATACCACGGTCAAGGATGATTATTCCCGCAAAGGCACTCACAAGATCAATTATTGCTTTTGCCGTTGTTTCTATTGTCCTGACAGGAGTATCCATCGGACCCTACGCAGCCTTCGAAAAGACCCCCCTGCAGGTAGATATTCAGAACATGTATCCAATTTACAGCGAAAGCCAATATGCATTCAGTCCTGTGCAGCATAGATATATCAGCTACCTGAACAGTGAGATTTCGCTAATACCAAAAAACCAGACAGTCCTGATCCAGAATAATATGCCATGCCTGGCACAGGATTATAGATCAATGGTGCCGGGCATTATTTCAAACGGCACCGTTCCTGAATATATTATTGCCTATCCGTACACATCATGGTTTGACAGGTATATCATGCCATCAATGGGGAAAAATGCAACCCCTCTTTACACAATCGACAATTTCTTATCGAGTTACAATTACGGCATCATTGAAGAGAAAGCTGGAATCACCCTATACAGGCTTAATACCGCTTCCACAACGCAGTTCATCCCCTATGACCAGAACCTTTCATTTAAGGACTTTCCCGGCAACAAGAGTTTAATGGGATCTAATGGAGAAATATTTTTCCCATCGCATTCAAATGGAACATTAATTTATGGGCCATATTTCATGATGCCGCAGGGAAAATTTAACCTTACATTCCATTTATCAGGTGTTCTGGTATCGAATGGAGGTTCATTGTCAGTACAGGCATTCACGGTTTCAAATTACCTGGGAAAACAGCAATATATTGGAGAAGGCAGCTTTAACGTTTCAGTAAGCCATAATCAAATGAATCTGACAATCAACCTCGTTTCACCATATTATTTCAATAATATACAGTACGATCTTGTTGCTGGCAATCTCACGGGTACATTCACGTTGGATTCGGTAACGCTGGTACAGACATCAGAATGACATCTCCCCAGTCAAGCATACCAGGTTGCAATTTCGATGATCAGGTCTGGCATTGGTGAATGGTTTTTTTCTCCACACTGCTATCTGGAAGAAACAATCGTATTAGTGGTATATGGAATGTGTACTCACAATCACATCTTTATTCTGCATATATCCTTGAGCTGCAATCTTCCCGCGATAAAATTTTAGACATGCCAAACGAAGGTGTTGCTTCCCAGGAAGTTAATAGAGAATGAAGCTACAATGGCGGCCATATCAGCAAGCAGGAAATTGGAGCTTAATATTGTCAAGGTTAAAACAGTCGCAACTGAGAAATTTATTATGAATGCAAACATAGAACTCAAATTGTAACTGAGAAATTTTTTGCTTGCCTTGATGGAGGTTAACCTCATCTTATATGTCCAGAAATTGTTGAATATAAAATTGCTGACAATGGATGATTCTATTGCGATGGGTAGTACCAGATACTCAACCAGATGGAGGTTTCCATATAGAATATCAAGTATTCCAAGCTGGATAAAGCTTCCCGTCAAACCTACGAGGAGGAATTTCACAATCGAATATCTCGACAGCCTCAGGACAAGGGCAATAAATTTTGTGAATTCTCCGGGTCCCATCTTGCTTTTGCCATACTTTCTTTTATTGAATCTGTAAGAAATCTCGGAAATATTCATTGATTTACTGGCAACTACGACCTCAAGAAGAACCTTGTAACTCTTGCTTTGAATATCATCCGGATTTATTAGATCCCTTTTGAAGATGAAGAATCCTGATAGCGGATCTGAAATCTTTTCAGTTTCCTGCAGGCTCATATGTGCGAAGAGGGTCGCAACCTTGGAAATAAGTTTTCGGTGTAAACCAAACTCACTCTTTCCACCCTTCGTATATCTTGAAGCAACGACGATGTCCTTTCCCTTCCTTATCTCTTTGAGAAGCCGGGGAATTAATTCAGGGGGATGCTGCAGATCGGCATCCATGACCAGCGCATATTTTCCGCTTGCAATTTTTAGTGCATCCTTGACTGCACTTGATATGCCCATTTTTGAGGGTCTTTCGATGACACGAATATTCTTGTACTTG
>JAJZXT010000168.1 GCA_021806355.1 Thermoplasmata archaeon | reverse complement strand
GTGGATTGGACAGATACCAGAACACTGGGATACTATTCCAATAAAATTCATAATGTCTTGCAATGATGAAACCTTACCTGAAAGCACGCATCCCGAAACTAAGATACAATATATCGAAATCTCAGATGTATCTGAAAACCAGGGTATTACAAGCATTCAGGAGATTAAATTTTCTGATGCCCCCTCAAGGGCAAGAAGAATAGTTAAAGATGGCGATATAATTATTTCAACCGTTAGGACTTATTTAAGGGCTATTGCTACAATAAAAGAACCAAGGGAAAATACTGTCGTATCCACTGGCTTTGCAGTACTTCGTTCAAGAGGCTTATCTCAAAAATTTGCCAAGTATGCATTATCAGCTAATTATTTTATAGAACGTATTGTATCTGAATCCACTGGAGTTAGTTATCCTGCAATAAGCTCTGAAAAGCTAATGAATTTCAGAATTGCTATACCTGACTCTAAGTCGCAAAATTACATTTCTGATTATATTGATAAAATCAATGGAAAATTAAGTCAATTGATATCAAAGCAAGAGAGGATGATCGAACTGCTGAAAGAATACAAAACATCTCTCATTACACAAGCAGTTACGGGAAAAATAGATGTCAGAGGTTTTGCCTTCCCTACAGACTCAAAAAGTGCCTAAACTTGAGATAATATTATATCGTATACTCATATATTTTACTGACTTAAGATGGACCTTTCCGAGAAGAGCATGGAATCACATATTGAAGATCACCTTGTTAATGATCAATCATATGTGAGGCGTATCTCTGCAAATTACGACAAATCCTTATGCATGGATAAGGAAAAGCTTATAGGTTTCATTCTTTCAACGCAGCCTGAAAAATGGGATAAGCTCAAGGAACAGCACAATGAGCGCGTGTCCGATATGTTCCTTAAAAGGGTACATGAGGAGATCGAAAAACGCGGAACTCTCGATGTTTTGAGGAGAGGTATAAAGGATTACGGCGTATCTTTTGATCTATTCTACCCTAAACCAGAAACAGGATTGAATGAAAATCTCATGAAACTGCATCAGGCAAATACATTCTCTGTGATCCGCCAGCTATATTTCAGTGAAAAGAACAACAAATCCATTGATCTCGTAATCTTCATTAATGGATTACCAGTAATAACAATGGAACTGAAGGATCGGTTGAGTGGTTCAGGATATACCGTGAAAGATGCAATTGATCAGTACAAAGGGCGCGATGTTCATGAACCGCTTTTCAAGTTTGGCAGATGCCTTGTTCATTTCGCATTAGATGAAGAACTGGTCTACATGACAACAAAGCTTGAAGCATCAGGAACAAGATTTTTTCCATTCAATAAGGGATATGAAGGAGGTTCAGGGAATCCTCCCTCCAATGGTTTCAGGACCGACTATCTATGGAGTGAGATACTTCCAAAAGAATCGTTATCTGATATCATTACCAATTTTATCAACTATCAAGATGTGGATGATGAGAATGGGAAACCAACAGGGGAAAAGAAGATCATATTCCCAAGGTATCATCAGATGGATGCAGTCAGAAAGTTAGTCAACGCTTCCCGTGCAGGTACAGGCAATAACTATCTGGTACAGCACAGTGCGGGAAGCGGAAAGAGCAATACAATATCATGGCTCGGCTACCGACTGGCAAGCCTTCATGATGAAGAAAACAGAAACGTGTACGATTCTGTTATTGTAATAACTGACAGAAAGGTTCTGGACAGGCAACTTCAGAAGACATTCCAGCAGTTTGAGCGTGTTTCCGGCGTTCTTACAGGGATTGACAGGAGTTCAGCGCAACTTAAAGAAGCCCTGGAAAAGGGCAGAAAGATCATCGTGACCACACTGCAGAAATTTCCGAGGATTGTTGATCAGACCAGGGAATTGCCTGGCAAGAAATTTGCAGTCATAATTGACGAAGCCCATTCCTCGACAACAGGCGAGAACAGCAAGAACATGAAGCTTGTGCTGACTGCCAACGGTCTAGAAGATGCAGAGGAATCTGACACAGAGGAGGAGACCTATGAGGATCTCATAGTACAGGATCTGGAAGCAAGAGGAAGGCAGAAAAACGTCAGTTACTATGCATTCACTGCAACGCCAAAGGCCAAGACCCTGGAGCTGTTTGGGCAGAAGTTACCGGATGGGCACTATGAACCCTTCCATCTGTACACCATGAGGCAGGCCATAGAGGAGGGATTTATCCTTGATGTCCTGAAGAACTACATGACATACAAGACATATTTTTCTCTGCTCAAGAAGGTAGAGGATGACCCAAGATATGAGAGCGCAAAGGCTAAGGCCCTCCTGAAGGCATTTGTGGATATAAATGATCATGCCATAGAAAAGAAGGTAGAAATAATTGTTGAACACTTCAATTCCAGCATAAAGAACAAAATACCTAACCGAGAGGGTAAAGGACAGGCCAAGGCCATGATCGTCACCAGATCCCGTCTGCATGCCGTAAAGTTCAAAATAGCAGTTGATTCATACATCAGAAAACACGGATACAGGTTCAGGACACTTGTTGCATTTTCAGGCACTGTCAGAGATCCTTCGGATGGCCAGGATTACACTGAAGGCTCAATGAACGGAATGAGTGAGGCCATGACAGCTGCAACCTTCAGAAAGCCGGATTACAGGATCCTCATTGTTGCAAATAAGTTCCAGACAGGTTTCGATGAGCCCCTGCTTTATGCAATGTATCTGGACAAGAAGCTTGCAGGTGTCGCCGCAGTACAGACACTCAGCAGGCTTGACCGGATATATGAGGGGAAGGAGGAACCTGTGGTGCTGGACTTTGCCAACGATCAGGATACCATTGAACATGCTTTCGAACCGTATTACGGTCACACCACACTAAAGCATGGGACAGATCCAAACATACTCTATGACTTTCAGCGGCAGCTTTCTGACTTTCACATCTTTTCAGATGAAGACATAGAGAAGTTTGCAAAGATATTTTATGACAGAAGGAACAGGCAAGAAAAGCTCTTCCCCGTTATAGATGAAGTTGTCACCAGATTCAATGATCTTGATGTTTCGGAGCAGGACAAATTCAGAAAACTTCTCAGGGACTACAACAGGACATATTCATTCCTTTCACAGGTAATAAGGTTCAAGGATGTTGATCTGGAGAAACTTTATGCTTTTGGGAAGTTGCTCATCAGAAAACTTCCGGTCAGAAGGGAATCGCTACCTGTTGAGATACTGAGGCAGGTAGATCTTGATTCTTACCGTATAGAACTAATAACACAAGGAGAGATAAGGCTCAGAGAATCAGAGAAATCTCTTGAGCCTAAAGAGAGCCTAGAATACAAGACACCAAAGGAAGAAGAGGAACCGCTTTCAAGAATCATAGAGGAGATGAATGATCGTTATGGAACAGAGTTCAATGAGTCTGACAAGGTTATACTCCTGAGATTGAAGAACAGTTTAGAGAATAACGAGGACCTTAAGACGAGTGCCAGAATTAACAGCGAGGAAAATTTCAAGTTATCCTTCAGACACATGTT
Organism: Thermoplasmata archaeon; assembly: GCA_021806355.1. Taxonomy (GTDB): domain Archaea; phylum Thermoplasmatota; class Thermoplasmata; order Thermoplasmatales; family Thermoplasmataceae. The sequence continues at coordinate 539 of JAJZXT010000168.1, read as the reverse complement.
TGATGAGGTTCTGCTTTCGTTCATTTCAGAACACTTTGCATTCTACAAGAAAATAAACGATAACAAATCTCTCAAGAAGGATTTAATCGATAATATATTCACAATGGTGTACAAGGGACTTAAGGAAGAAAACAAACCGTGACGAAATGAAAGTGACCTTTATACAGTATACAAGAAAGTACAGTAATTGCACTATCGTGAGTAAATTCATTATAGATTTCTATTTTTCATCGTAAATCGAAGCAATGCCTCAGTATCCTGGCAATTATAAACTTTCTTAAGTTTCAATTTATGTTAGTAGGTTATCCGAATATCTCTGCTTAAAATTTCAAGCCTTTCTCATCAGAATAATTCTATTTGAATTTGTTCCCAGTTTGCTATTTTTAACCCCCCAGATATTGGAAGTTTTGGTGAAAATATGATCATTAATGAAAACACATACTACCTCGAACCCGGTAACTATACCCTTTTTCAGAATATATTCATCTAGGTTGATCCTGCCTTTTCTGACTTCTCCAACTTCAAATGCAATGTAGCCG
>JAJZXT010000026.1 GCA_021806355.1 Thermoplasmata archaeon | reverse complement strand
CAAGGACAATCTCAAGCTGATATATAGTCACATAAATGACATGCCAGTTCCAATCAGAAGAATTAGAAAGGAATTCCCAGAAGATCTTGAGTCTGTTATTATGAAGCTCATGTCAAAGGATCCGTTCTCCAGATACCAATCAGCTTCAGAATTGCTTTCAACCCTGAAATCTTTAAAATACTCTGGCGAAGCACAATCGACGGGCGATAGGAATCCACTTAACAGTAAATTCACTGAATCGTTTTCAATGACATCTTCGGGCCATCACAGGAGACCAATTGTAGGTCTGGAGAACGAAACAAAGAGGATACGGACTCTAATAGACAGTGCTCTGATTGGTTCAGGTTCTATGGTCTTGGTTGTTGGTCAGACTGGTTCCGGTAAGACAAGATTTCTTGAGGAAGCTAGGGCATACGCAGCTATGAGAGGATTTGCTGTATTATCAGTCAGGTGTGGTCAGAACAAAACTGGGGTTCCTGGCCAAGCTATTTCTGAAATTTTCCGTGAATACGTTTCTTCCCAACCGACACAACTTATTTACAAAATATGCGGGGACTATGCTGATCAGATGCAGAAGATTGTGCCGGAGATTGCCCCCAGACTCGGCAAAGTTCCTGAATTCAATGGACTTGATCCCCAGCAGCAAAAGGCCAGGTTTAATGAGGCCATAGCTGTTTTCATTGAGAACATGTCAAAGGAGAATCCTATTTTCATTTCCTTTGATGATGTTCAATACATGGATGCATATTCGCTTTACTTTTTCAAGTATTATTACGAATTAGTCGGTTCACAGAGGACCGTACTCGTTGGAACTTCCAACCCGCTGGACGATTCATCTGATGTATTCAAAGCCATGGAGGAAGCTATCAAAGCAAGATCTCTTGATATCATTGAACTTAACAACCTTGATAAAGAGAACACACGACGCCTGATTTCCAACTATTTGGGAGAAAGCATTGAAAATATCTCAGATGACTTTCTAAATCTTATCTATGGTAAAACATATGGAAATCCACTCTTTCTGGAAGAAACTCTGCGATATCTGATCGATAAGAGGCAAATATACCAGAAACCCGACGGCACGTGGGACCGGGATTCGTTATCTGAGCTCAAGATTCCAACATCATTGAGAAGTATTGTGAGGGCCAAACTGGAGGGATTGAGTGAGGATTATCTTAACCTTTTAAGGACTGCATCCGTTATAGGCCAGGATTTTGATTATGAAATATTGATGAAACTTTCCGGGATAAATGACGAGGATAAGTTCATGGATCTCCTCGAGGGTCTTATAGAAAAGAAATTCCTCTCCGAAAGAAAGGGAAGAATGGGTTCCGTCAGGATATATTTCACCGATCCTCAGGTCAGGGAGATACTTTACGGAGACATCAGCATGATCCGAAGAAAAAGGTTGCACGAAAAAATCGGTGAGATTATGGAAGAGAGCATTCCGGAAGAAAATATCGATGGTTTATCAATTTCAAGTCTCGCAGAGCACTTTCAGGAAGGAGGTAATCTTGCAAAATCTTTTAAATACAGGAAGAAGGAGGCAGATCTATTCTATTCCATGGCAGAGTTTTCCAAGGCAGCCGACGCTTATGAAAACTGCCTTGCAATCGTTTCCGCAATTCCGTTTACAGATCCAAACGATAAGAAAAAGGAAACCGCACATCTGCACCTTTTGATTGCTCGCAGTTTGGTTGGTAATGATCCTACAAATGTATATAAAAACGCTCAATCCGCAATGTATATTTTCAGGGAAATAGGCGACGATAGACAATTTATCGAATCAGCCAGGCTCTTTGTCTCATATAACCCGAACGAGTCCAGGAAGATATACAGAGAAGTGGAATCTATTAAGGAATCAAGTGAGACTTTTGAGGCAAGATTCAGTTTTTTAATTTCCTATATGTCGATATGTTACCTTCAGGGCGATATCAATGAAGCAAAGAGGGTATCAGATATTTTGAAGAAGATTACAGAAGAAAACAGCGAAAGGGTGAATAACTTTTCAGACAAGTCCACAGTTTTCTGGGCAGAAATGGGAAGTTTTTCCCTAAACGACATAAAATCAGAAGCGGACATTGATGCTGTTATTCAAGGATATAAAAATATTATAAAATCATTATCAGATCCTTCCACTCAAAAAGATGTTCGTCTTAGATCGTTAAAGTCTAATGCCTATGATTTCCTTGCTAATGTATACTTTTTTGCATTGATGGATATCGAACAGGCTAAGGAATCCTTCGATGATGGAATTGAAGATTCTGAAAATCTAGGAAGCCACAATTATACCAGTCTGTTAAAACTTGAGAGCACTTACTTTTGCTCTGTGTTTGCAAAAGGCTTTGATGAGGCGAAGCAAGAATTAAACAACATTCCAAGGAAGGATTTTATTGCAATAGCGGGGACAACATTTGAGCACCACTTCAACGCCTTTAAGAATGGAGTACTATCCTGGTACTATTTAGCAAACGGGGATAAGGATGAACTCTTTAAATGCCTTGCCTATATTTCCCAAATAGAGGGAATGCAATATAGATTTCTCCAAATCATTCCTGAACTGCTTTATTACTTAGATTCCGAAGAGGATGACAATTTTATGACTGGACTGGAAAAAGCAGAAAATGTCTACAGGGATAAACCTTTCACCAGTGAGACACTATTGCCGAGGGCCCTAATATACTCGACATCTGCAGAATCTCTTGCCAGGAATGGTCAACTGGAAGAGGCGCGTAAGCAGCATAATTTGTTAGGGAAAATGGCATCTTCACTGAATCAAAAATGGCTGGCTGCGCTTAATTATCGCGCAGGCGCTGCCATAGACATGCAAGAAAAAAAATTTAACGAAGCTGAAGATAAATTGACCAAATCCGTTGATATATGGAATAAACTCGGCTTCAGGTTTTTTGCAGGTCGAGATCTCCTGCTTCTGGCATCTGTGTATCATGGTAGTGGCAATCTGAATAAATCTGATGAGTCTCTAAATAAAGCAATGGAGATATTCACTCATGTTGGTGCAAAAATGTATGCGCAAATGGTTCTTGCAAGAAAAGAACTATTAAAGGCATAGCCTCAGTCTTAATTCTATAAGACTGCATCCCATAACAGTCTACCTCGGAACTTTATTGCCTGAAAAAAGACAATACAAAGTCTATGGTAGCCTTTGTGCTCTTCGAAGGCAGATAGCTAAGATTTGAGTAGTATCTTGATACAATCATTCCTGATATTCCCAGCCGATCTGAAAGATCATATGTGCATTTCGACCTGAACTGATCCGTCTTCATGAAAAAATCTTCTGAGTTGACAGTCGAGTCCGAAAGAGCTGTGCTGACTGCATATACTGGTATCATCTGGAAAATTCTGGAGAATTCATAACCAATGTCCAGAAGAATCCTGTATCTTGATCCATATACCTTAAGGGCTTCATCTCCTATCACAAGGGCATAGGGCGATTCCTCCAGGAGATCCGAAGCTTCGATTCCTGTGCTCCTCTTCACATTAAATTTGATTCTCATCGCTTCAAGCACGCGCTCCATGTAAAATTCTGTTGTTCTCGTATCTCCAGATACTGCTATTTCTATATCATTAGAAAGATAACGATCCCTTGAGATCAAAAGTGTTGAAACTGACTGGTTCCTGAAGGAAATTAAAGGGCCATCAATCATTTTTAACCTATCCATGTTTTCAATATAGGAAACAAGTGAAACCATCGCCTTGAGGGATTCCCCAGAAATAACGCTTTTAAGGCATTTTTCAGGTGAAGAACGCAGGTAACCGTCTCTCCCATAAGACAGAACAAGTGGATCAGAATGTGACATTTTAAGAAAAGACCAGTTGTATTTAGCCATCTCTAATCCTTCCTTAAATTCATGATCATGTCAGCAACCATGGATTCCATCGAGTATTCAGGCCTGAAATCCCACTCCTGAACTGCATCGGAAACATCAAGGCTGGCAGGCCAAGAATCAGCTATTTCCTGGCGGGAATCAACCTTATAATCCATTGTGAAACCAGGTATTATCTTCCTTATTGCAGAATATAGTTGCGACGGTGTAAAACTGAAGGCAG
>JAJZXT010000084.1 GCA_021806355.1 Thermoplasmata archaeon | reverse complement strand
AAATACCAATTATGGAGGAAATGCACTATTAAGCAAAAAATGCCACGCCTTGAGAATTGCCTCTTTTGAATCAAGGTCCAGAGGATGGCTCGCAGAACACATGATGCTAATAGGGGTGAAATCACCTGATGGCCAGACAACATACATAACAGGTGCTTTCCCGAGTTCGAGCGGAAAGACGAATCTTGCCATGCTTGAACCACCGACAGAATACAAGGAAAAGGGATGGAGCACTTTTTTGGTCAGTGATGATATTACATGGTTAAATGCAGATAACGGAAAGCTGCACGGAATCAACCCAGAGTATGGATTTTTTGGCGTAATCCCCCATACAAGCGAGCACACGAATCCTAATGCGATACATTCAATCCGGAAAAATACCATATTTACCAATGTCGGTATTGACCGGAATCTCGTTCCATTTTGGGAAGGGAAATGTGACCCTCCTGAGGGGCTGATCGATTGGCAGGGAAGGGAATGGGATGGCAAGAGTCCAGTGGCACACCCAAACTCCAGATTTACCACCCCGATTAAACAGTACCCCAGATTGTCTGAAGATTATGAGAACCCAAGAGGTGCCCCAGTTTCTGCTTTCCTCTATGGTGGAAGAAGGAGCGATCTTCTCCCCCTCATATACCAGTCGTTTGACTGGGAGGATGGCGTTCTGGTTGGTGCTATGCAGAGAGTTGAAACCACTGCAGCATCGACCGGGAAAGTTGGTGTGCTCAGGAATGATCCAATGGCAATGCGGCCATTCATGGCCTATAATATGGCAGATTATTTCAACTACCATCTTTCGTTCAAGGAAAAGGTTCCTAACCTTCCAAAAGTGTTCAATGTCAACTGGTTCAGGAAGGATCAGAATGGAAGGTTCATTTGGCCGGGCTACACATACAATATGCATGTTGTAGAGTGGGTGATAGATAGAGTCAAGAATAGGATTACGAAGGTTAAAAAAACGCCTATTGGATATGTGCCGGATCTCTCTGAATTCAACTATGGAAAAGAGATTGACAGGGAAAAAGTTGAGAGTATCCTTGAGGTGGACTCACGCGGGTTCCTGGCAGAACTTGACAGCGTGAAACCATTCTTTGAATCGTTTGGCGAGAGATTTCCTGAGAAACTTTGGGAAAGGTTCTATAACCTTAGAGAAAGGCTTGAATCCGACCTTAAATGAGCAGTTTTTTCTCGATAAGCGGCCAATTGGACTATAACGAGGTCCTGCTGATCCAGAGGAGACTCAATGAACTGGTAAATAGTGGCAAGCTGTCAGGGGCTATCCTCATTCTTGAGCATAATGAGGTTTACACCTGTGGGATACATAAAGATATGGCCAATATCTCCCCAGAACATGATATTATAATGGTTGAAAGAGGAGGTGGGATTACATACCACTGCCCTGGACAGATTGTAATTTATTTCTTCGTGGATATGAAGGAATTGCACCTGAATGCCAGGCTCCTGATCGAATTGATCCACGCTTCGATTATTCAAATGCTGAATGAAATGGGAATAGAAGCAAGGAGCATGCTCGGCAATGAAACCGGGATATGGGTCATGGATAGGAAGATTTGCTCTACCGGTTTGGCTATCAAGGGAAACTCCACCCTTCATGGAACAGCCCTCAACTACTCAAACGCCCTGGATGGTTTCAGACTGATAAACCCCTGTGGATTTGACCCTGCCGTGATGACATCCTGCAGGAAGGAATCTAGAAATGAAATATTGCCGATTGAAGCCGCAAAGGCCATTCTTGGGGAAAAATTATGCAGGGCACTCAATATAGATTTTCAAAATAAAAAAAGTTGGGAAGAAACTAAAAATTTTGTTAATGGGCAATTGTCTGAGATTGCTCCCTGAGAAATTGCTGAAGATAATAGAATGAGCCTGTTCCCTTTCCGCTGATCCCACTCAGTTTCCATCCCACGAAGGGTTGCGAACCAACCATTGCCCCGGTCGATCCTCCTCTCTCCCTGTTTGCGTATAGCACTCCAACATCTGCATTATTGAAATAGTACTCTATTTCTTCAGCATCTTCAGTAAAAATTCCACCCGTAAGTCCATAATCCGATCTATTGACCTTATCTACAGCTTCCTCTAGAGATTTCACCTTTTTCACGGCCAGCACAGGCAGGAATAATTCATTCTTTATGACATACGAGTCGTCATCCGGATCCTGAACAATGGTTGGTTCGACATAGAACCCTTCCTTTTGAATTACATTGCCTCCGATAACAACCTTTGACTCCTTCCTGATTATTTCCATGGAGTTGCTGTATTTTTCAAGTGCCTCCTTATTGATTACCGGTCCCAAATAAACATCTTTTACTCTCGGGTCACCCGGAATCGTAGTTTTTAGCATTCCTAATAACTTTTCCATGAAGGTATCATATATGCCGCTCTGAACATACGCAATTGAACAGGCGCTGCACTTCTGGCCTGAATACCCAAAAGCTGCCCTGAATACCCCATTAACTGCCTTCTGGACGTTCGATTTGTCTGTTACTATTATTGCATCCTTTCCACCCATCTCAGTAATAACTATCTTAGGATGCTCTGCGTTTGCTTTATGGTATATGTCCATCCCTGCATCCCTTGATCCCGTGAAAAGGACCCCGGAAACATTTCTGTTTGATACGATATAAGGCCCGATTTCACTGCCCTTTCCGGAAACATACGCAAGAACTTCCTTCGGTACCCCTGATTCATAAAGAATGTTTGCAAATATGTGCGAAGAGATTAATAAATTGCTTGAAGGCTTAAAAATTACGGAATTTCCGGCGATTAAGGGCCCGCACACCATTCCTACTGTAATTGCAAAGAAATTAAAAGGTGCGATAACCGCAAAGACTCCATAAGGCTTCATCACGCTCTGGCTTTCCTCGTTATCATAGCCTTTCCCTGTGAATCTTACAAAGCCCTGATTCTCAATGATGTTTAATGAATAATACCTGAGAAAATCAATGGCTTCATCAAGATCTGCTACCGCCTCAGATCTGGTCTTTCCATTTTCATAAGCAAGAATTGCTGAGATTTCAAATTTTCTCCTGCTCATTTCATCAGCAGCCTTCATGAATATCTGGGATCTCTTTACATACCCAATTGAATACCACTTGCGGTACGATTGCTTGAGCATTGTTAATGCGATATTTACCGAGGAAGTTGTTCCTGCCTGAAACGTTCCTATAACCTTTCCGTCTATAGGACTTATCTCACGTATTTTTCCTTCTTCCCTTATCTCCCTCCCAACGATATTGAGATATTCCTTTCCAAGATATTTTTGCGCTGATTTAAGGGCCTCTTCATAAAGCCTGTGGAATTCTTCCGCTTTGCCTTCCCTGCTCATTCTTACGAACGTTGATTCATTTTCAAATCCCATACGTTGAGATGTTAATTTCTTAGAATAAGCTTTCTCCTAATCTGAAGATATCAAAGTCGTTTCCACTAAGCCCAATGGGTAACTCCCGCACAATTATGTCAAATAACCCGGGGGAACTTCCTCCTCAATAATCAGGTTATCAATTCTGTTCACACTTTTAGCTTCACATTTAGAAGTCATCGTATGCCTTATGCCTAAATTTCGTAGGTATGGCACATTATCCCCCTCCCTTTCACAAACGCTTCGCTGACATCCTCTCCATCGCAAGCGACTGGAGGTTCCTGCTTCATAGAGTGGCAACTCGTAGACCTCCCTTAAGGAGTTCCGCCGCTGTAGCACTTTCCACAGGCGTGAAGTCGAGTAGAGAGCAAGCGCAGTTCCTTCAGATGAAATGTTTTTCGCATAATAGGACAAAAGTCGAAATTAATTAGCGGAAGGATCCTATGTTCAAAAGATGAATGAAAATAGAAGGACATATAAATCAGAAGAAAAACTGAAAATAGTTATTGAAGGATTGAGCGGAAGCATACAGATATCAGAACTCTGCAGGAAGTACGGAATACAATCCTCAAGATTCTATGAGTGGAAACAGAAACTAATGAAGAATGGTGCGAATGTGTTTGATGATCGTGGAAGAAAAAACACATCAGACCAGAAGATTATTGAGGAACAGGAAAAGGAACTGGAACGGCTCAAGGAAACCATTGCAGAG
>JAJZXT010000100.1 GCA_021806355.1 Thermoplasmata archaeon | reverse complement strand
ATAGTCATCAGCAAGTTTTGACGAATAGGGGCCATAGAGATAAATGTCAAAGTCATAATCTAGTGGTAAACCCAGCTTTTTTCCGAAATAAACAAGCTTTTGAGCCTTAATACGATTGCCCAGTTTGCCTCTTACAATCTTATCTCTATCAAGGCCCATAAATTTTAGGAAGCCGGCCAGTGTCAATCTTCTACTGTCATCTGACATGTTATGCAAAGAATTTCATCAACGCTAATATATCTATCCTCATTTGCCTGTGTATTCAAAATGAAATATTGGCATTGAGGGAGAATACCTCCGCTCTCTCGTGTGCGATGATAGTGAACACATGAAGGCTACAATGAAATTGCATGCCCTCTCCTGAGATGGAAAGACCCTCTCTCAGAGAGTAATGCTGTTAAGATAGACCACTCGCAGACAATATCTATTCTAGAATCAAACCGCTGGGAGGTTGCAGGAATGGGTAAATGTCAGCATCCTATAGCAAAGGAAAGTTTACCGATCTATAATTGCGTTCTGTTCCACAAATCCATGACGCTGACAAGTCCGCGATTTTAGTCGTTTGCAAAAGCCACGATAAATCAATAAAATGGTATAAGAAGAACTAAAAAAATGGAAAGTTTCGGGAGCACATTAGTCAATGGAGGAAGTCACAAATTGGAAACCATTAGCCCATCAACGCATGCTTTGGGCTCGGCCTTAATGTTCCCTTTTATAATCCATTCTTCCATTGAAATGATTATTTTTCTCAATAATTTGCCTTCGTCTGTCAACTCATACACAATTCTTCCTTCTGTAGTTGTATCCTGAAGCCGCCTTATTATTTCATACGTTTCGAGGGTGTGGAGATTCTGTGATAGGAGGGACGGAGAAATCTTCTCAAGCATGCGCGAAATCCCATTGAATGAAATCTTTCCCGAATTTCCGATTATGTTTATTATGGGGATAACCCATCTCTTTCCAAGGAAAGAAAACATTTCCTCGGAATGGCAAATACAGTTTTTTTCGATTTCCATATAAAGAATATCTGTTTCTATTTCATTAAGCTTGTTTAACTTCAAAAAAATGAAGTTAATCATATATCTACTTTAAATGGATAACGCTAAACGATAAGATTGAAAGTTCTCTTTGTTTGCATAGAAAATGCTGGAAGAAGCAAGATGGCAGAAGCATTTGCAAGGTCTATGGGGATGGAAGCTTCCAGTGCCGGGACGGTACCTTCCGAGCATGTGAATCCGGTCGTTGCAGAGGCTATGAAAGAAGTTGGCATTGACATTACGGGGTCAAGGCCAAGCAACCTCAATGAGAAGATGATAGAAGACGCTGACAGAATCATCCTGATGGGATGTTCGGTTGAAAGTGTCTGCCCTGCGGTTCTCCTTGGCAAAATGAGGAAGAAATCAGAGGACTGGAATCTTGAGGATCCTAAGAATAAGCCTATCGAGAAGGTAAGGGAAATCCGGGATGAAATATTAAGAAAAGTGAAAGCCCTGAAGAACGAAATTAATTAATCGGCAATGCGCATTAACCAGCCACTGGAAATATTGACGGGCTTTTCATGAATTACATAACATTCTTTATCTCATTAGGAATTTTTATCTTCACACTCTTAATGGTCATACTGAAGCCAAAGAACATTCCAATAGGCTATTCAGCACTTATCGGGGCGCTGATTGCCATCTCATTTGGCATATTGACTATTCATGGCATTGAAATTGTATGGAATATAGTATGGAATGCAACATTCACATTCGTTGCAATAATAATCTCCTCAATTATATTTGATGAAGCAGGCGTCTTTGAATATGCCGCAATAAAGTTTGCATCGTTTGCAAACGGCAACGGAAAAAGAATGTTTGTCTACCTGATTCTTCTTGGGGCAATCATCTCAGCATTTTTTGCAAATGATGGAACAGCATTGATACTGACACCAATTGTTGTTTCCCTACTCGTAAGGACCCGGATCAATGCCAGGGCGATGATACCATTCATAATTGCAACGGGATTCATAGCAGATTCATCCAGTATTCCGCTCGTCATAAGCAATCTGGTAAACATTGTAACTTCAAGTTATTTTGACATTCCATTCCTCACATATGCAGAGGCAATGATCATACCGGACATAGTGAGCATTCTTGCCAGCATATTCTTCCTTTATATCTATTTCAGGAAAGAACTGCCTGAAAAATATGACATCAGCGACCTGAAAAACCCCGAAGACGCAATAAAGGATCCGCTGGTGTTTAAGTTGTTTTTTCCCGTGATATTTCTTCTGGTTGTAGGAAATGCCATTGGAGGAATATATGGGGTGCCGGTAGCATTCATATCAGTACCAATTGTGGCTGCACTGGCAGTAATATCAAAGGTAAAGGGGAAGGTTGACGTGAAAAAGGCCATAAAGGAAGCCCCGTGGCAGATCGTTATCTTCTCACTGGGAATGTATATGGTGGTTTATGCCTTTGGTTCGAACGGCTTCACTTCCATTCTTGCCTATTTGATAAATTCAACTTCCTCTCTTCCTTACTCCATTCATATTCTCCTAACCGGTTATCTCTTTGCTGCAATAGCTGCAACGATGAACAATATGCCATCAACGCTTCTTGCTAGCCTGGCTATCGGTCATACACATCAGGGATTAACCCTCGCGTATGTAAGTGTCATCGCCAATGATATAGGGCCCAAATTCACGCCCATTGGCTCCCTGGCAACGCTGCTATGGCTTCACACCCTGCAGAGAAAAAGAGGCATAGAAATAAAGCCATTATACTATATGAAAACGGGATTCATAATAGGCCTGCCCGTGCTTACAATAACCCTGCTGAGTCTTCTTCTGCCTATCTGAACTGAAAATGGTTATTCCATCATTTCGATGCGATTGCATCAATCTCAATCAGCATATTTTCATTCACAAGACCTGTAATTATGGTTGACCTGGCGGGTGGAATTTCCCTGAAGTATTCCATGAATAACCTGTTCATCTCAGGAAAGTGTTTCCTGTCGGCAAGGTAGAAGTTGGCCTTTATGATATTATCAATTGTCATTGACGCTTTTTCAAGGAGTGCGGTTATCTTTTCCATTATTCTCCTGAACTGCTTTTCAAATGAGTTATCCTCACCTTCCTTTGTTCCAATCTGGCCAGAAATATACAATATATTCCCTTCAAGAATGGAATCAGAAAACACTCTTCCGGGCAGGTCAGCGTTAAAATTTATTGCTTTCTTGTTCATAAGGCAGAATTGCGGTAACATAAATAAATGGTTCCTGCAAATGCAAACTTATGGAAAAATAAAAGCAATACTCAATAGCATTTTCTCCAGAGCATCAGGAAATCTGAACTAATTCCCTGTTTTCACAGCATAAATTATTTAAATTAACAAAAAGGTTAATATTGGCAGAGCAATTTGGAGCCATGGATGTAACAAATTTTGCTTCACAGGGAAAGAGTGAATTGCCGGATTATTCAACAAAAATAACGTCTAAATCAATGAACACATTTCCACACAGGAAGGCTTACGCTTTTTCCGATCAGCTCAGCCTTGAAGGGTCAATGAACATTGACTCAATATTCAGCATCGTCAAGAAATCGGTGAAGAATGTTATAGGGAAGGAAAGATCCGGACTGGGTCTTGCTTTTTCAAACCTGCCCTGGAATCTTGGGGCATTCTGGCAGGTGGGAGGAAACTACATCGTCATGAATGAAGGGCTCGTAAATTCAATGAAAGGATTGTCAAAATCCGAGGAGGAGTTCAACTCATTCATTTACATGATTCTTGCTCATGAATATATTCATTCACTCGGTTACATAGATGAACTTGAGGCCAGAAGAATGACTGCAATTGTTGCCACGAGGACATTTGGTAAGGATCATATCGTATCGAAAATGAGCACTGGTGATATCTGGTCCCTATATCCTGATCTTAAGTATTCTCCAAGCGGAAATGGCGAAGAGCTAAGATTCATCAGGAACTTTGACTCATCCACAACGTCGTACATCGCCTAATCTGAAACGATCAGCCCAAATGAAAGATCAACAATGTCATTATCATCGCCACTGACAAAGAAATGCCTTGTTTCGGTGAATTCATAAATGCCTTCCCTGCCAAGCTCCCTCCCTATCCCGCTGT
>JAJZXT010000090.1 GCA_021806355.1 Thermoplasmata archaeon | reverse complement strand
ATAAACCGGTAATTCATTATGTTGTTGAGGAAGCCATAAATTCGGGCCTAGATGAAATTTTAATTATAGTAGGGGCGGGAAAGGATTCAATAATAAACTATTTTGACAAACACTCATTAGATGACAACATGGATGAATATGGGTTCCGGGATTTGCCGGACATATACTTCGTAAGACAGAGGGAACAAGTGGGGCTTGCCGATGCAATCAGGCACGCGGAAAGTTTTGTTTCTGGCGAGCCGTTTGTGGTATTGTTGGGCGACACAATATACAAATCCCCTGTAAAAACTTCTACATCATATCTGATGGATGTTTATTACAGGTATCGTCTTCCCTGCCTATTGGTGGAAAAGGTTCCTAAGATTAAAATATCTGATTATGGAATTGTGGACGCTGAACCTTTCCACGACCTATTCAAGATAAGAAAGATAATCGAAAAGCCTTCGCCGGAGGAAGCGCCAAGTGATCTGGGTGCCACTGGTTCGTATATTCTAAATGGGGATATTTTCAACGCACTAAAAGAGATAAAGCCTGGTAAGAATGGGGAATATCAACTTGCGGACGCATTTAACATTGTTGCTGAGGATCAAGGTATGCTTGCCTCAATGCTCTTAGGGAAAAGGTATGATGTTGGCACCAAGGAGCTTTGGGTGTCTGCCTTTCTGGATTTTGCAAAGAAAGACAGCAGATTTGGGATGCTATTTGAGTAGACGCATTTTAATTATCGGAAACAGTTTGAACTATAACTTGGAATACTTCATTTTGCGTGCATTTCAAAGGCTGGGGAACGATGTGAGATTCATAGGATACAGGGACCTGCTCGGTGATAAATACCATGATATAATTCGGATTTTGTGGTCTAGGTTTAGTACATTTAGAAATTTCTCTAAGCCATTATGGCTTACTAAATTGAATGAGATTTTTTTTGAAACTGCGAGCCGCTTCAACCCTGATCTTATACTCTCCATTAAGGGTGAAACACTTTTGCCCAAATATATCACAAAATTAAGAAAGCAGACCGGGGCAGCGCTTGCTCTCTGGTTTCCTGATGATCCGCGCTTCTTTAACTCTCTTACGGCCCACATTGCACCTTATTACGATATGGTCTTTACTTCTGCACAGCGGGCCACCAATCTTTATAACTCAATTTCTGTCAATAACGTATACAGGCTGCCATTCGCATGCGATCCTGAAATACATAAAGGAGTGTTGGATGCTCAAAATATCCTAAAGAGAGCATTGTTCATTGGAACATATTCACCTAAGAGATATTCATTTATCAAGAATTTGGTTAAATGCGGAATTCCAATAGATGTGATAGGCTCCAATTGGCCATTTCCCTTTGACAAATACGTTGTTAGTCCATCAGTTATAGGTCCGCAGTATGTCCGCAGGATACAGTCATATTCCGTCACACTGAACATACATCAGAATTTAGCCTATGGTCCAAACATGAGAACTTTTGAGGTAACAGGCAGCGGCGGTGTCTTGCTGAGTGACAGAGCCGAGGATATCACTAATTTCTTTACGGAGGGGAGTGAGATACTGGTGTATGATTCTCTGGAAGATGCTGCACAAAAAATAAAGTACTTGATCCAAAATCCCGATGCTTTTTATGCAGTGGCATCCAACGGACAAAAGAAATGTCACGACAAATACACCTATGATGAGAGGGCTAGACAAATTTTAAAGTTCCTATGAGGCTACTCTGCTAATGTACAGTCATAATAGTGAAGTCAAGGTGGGTCTTTTCGGATTTGGATATTGGGGGAGACTCTATTACAAGAAGCTTGCTGAACTTGAAGGTGTAAAAGTTTCCTATGTGTGCGATGCGAATAGCAATGTCAGAGAATTCATCCCTGATAATACTTCATTTTTTAATGAACCTGAAAAGGCCATTGATGAGGGGGGTGTGGATGCTGTGTTCATTATTACTCCTGCGGAATCACACAAGGAAATCGTCCTTGAGGCGTTAAAAAAAGGTTTGAACTCATTAGTGGAGAAACCTGCATTTCTTTCTTCCTCCGATCTCAATGCTGTATTGTCGCAAAAACCATCGAACACGTTATTTTTCCCTGGGCATATTTACGCATACAATGACATGGTCAGATCATTTGCCAGGAGTGTTCTGGAGAGCGGCGAGAAAATAAATTCTATAGCTTCATGGAGAATGGCGCTCGGTCCTGTGAGAAAAGATGTCGGGTGTGTTTGGGATCTTCTGCCGCATGATCTTACGATATTTGATCTGTTAGGGACTGGTATGCCTGTCTCCGTGTGTTGCACAGGATATTACCCTTTAAAAATGAATCATGAAGATATTGCTCGTTGTGATATACATTATGCGTCAGGTTTAGTTGCAAATGTAGAACTGAACTGGGTATTCCCTTACAAGGTCAGGAGAACTTCCGTAATTACTGACATGTCCATGTACCTCTTTGACGAAACAAACAAAGATTTGCCAGTGGGTTCCATCAGGTTTGATGATGGAATTCTAGAAGGTGTAAATCAAGTGGCCTACAATAGGATGACAACGAATCAGTATATCAAAAAAATTGATTCCAGCAGAACCGAACCTCTTATGAATATGATTAACACATTTCTTGAAGCGGTTGTAACTGATGACAAACAGGGAGACAGGGACGAAATTCTAAGAGCGAAAATGGTCATACCAACCATCGAAGCTGTCCTTAGATCTATTCACGAAGGAGGAAGAGAAATAAATATTAAAGCAAATTAGCGATGGCTGAAAATGAGTGGGGCAAACATCAGATTTGTTGATTTGAAACGGCAGTATGAATCCATAAAAGATAAGATAGATATAAGTGTCGATGAGGTTCTTTCGTCTGGACGCTACATCGGAGGGGAAAAGGTCGCAAATTTTGAGAGAGAATTCTCTGAATATCTAGGTACAAGGTTTGGTTTGGGTGTAGGATCTGGATCGGATGCCCTAATAATGGCACTTCAGTCTCTTGGCATCGGTAAGGGCGATAAGGTAGCCACTGTACCGTTCACTTTTGTATCCACTGCAGATGCAATTCTCCATGTGGGAGCTACCCCGGTTTTTGTTGACATTGATCCTGATACTCTAACAATGGACCCGGACAGGTTAAGATCAGCAATTAGAACTGGGATAAAAGCCATAATTCCTGTTCATCTGTATGGTTCTCCTTCGAATATGGCCGAGATTATGGAAATAGCCAACGATGAGGGAATCTCTGTTATAGAAGATGCTGCACAGGCCCACGGTGCAATAATAAATGGAAAAAAAACCGGTTCAATAGGTGAAATATCATGTTTCAGCTTCTATCCTGCTAAAAATCTTGGAGCGGCGGGAGATGGAGGATTTATTGCAACAAACAATTCTGAAATTGCTGATAAAATTACTTTACTTAGAGAGTATGGCCAGAGAGAGAAATACAGACATGATCTCTTGGGATGGAACAGCAGGCTTGATCCAATTCAGGCTGCAATACTTTCTGTCAAACTGCAATACCTTGACAAATGGAATGCCGCCAGGTTCAGAATAGCATCACAATATAGAAATATGTTGAAGGATATAGAAGAGATAAGATTTCAGGAGATACCTGAGAATTCAAGTAGTGTTTATCATATATTTTCCATCTTGACTAAGCACAGAGATGGGTTGAGAACTCACTTAAGCAAACAAGGCATCGAGACTGGAATCCACTACCCTGTGCCGGTACATCTTCAGAAATACTATAAGGATGTTTCAGTTTTAGATAAAATGGGCTTATCCAACTCTGAAGAAGCGGCGTCGACAGAGCTTTCTTTGCCGATGTTCGCAGAACTTAATCCAGAAGAAATTGAAAATGTGGTTGAGAAAATCCAAAACTTCTTTAAATAAACATGGCATGGTGTCTAATGTGGATGACCAGTTTCAGTTTAGGATAATTAAAGATATCTCAATAGGGAATAATGTTAAGATCATGCCTTTCGTTAATTTGTACGGGTGTGAAATTGGCGATAATTCTTTCATAGGTCCATTTGTTGAAATTCAAAAGGGCGTTAAAATTGGAAAAAATGTAAGGGTTCAATCCCATTCATTCCTATGCACAGGTGTTACGGTAGAAGATAACGTTTTTATTGGACATGGGGTAATATTTGTTAATGACCTTTA
>JAJZXT010000111.1 GCA_021806355.1 Thermoplasmata archaeon | reverse complement strand
TAAACAAAGGTGAATAAAGGATAGCAAAACTAATTGATCCAAGCAGGAGCAGTATCTGGGATCCATAAAAGAGAAGACCGTACCAGAGTATTGATCGGCTCGCGCTGATTGACAATGCAGTCTCACGGTTGGACCACTCCCTGAATGTTGAAAAATTGTCGGGTGAATGTATATTCGGAGCTGCCTTCATTACGTAATGGATATCCAGACCCCGTTTCTTAACAATGCGCATTATTGCAACATCATCAGATACATGCTTCTTAAAGAATTCAATGTTCTGTTCATTGAGGATATCAGACCTGAATGCCATCGATCCACCCCAGACAAATCTCGTAATCCTAGACTGCATGAGGCCTATTCCTACGAGTCCCCAGACCGCCTTAATCCGGGACCATATTCCAGATACAGGAATGAAATGTGGAAAGGTGGTTGAAACACCTATTTTATCGTCAGCCAGTGGAGATACCAACGATGATAGCCAGTCGCGGCCAAATGTTGCATCAGAATCTGCAACGACATAAACCTCGTAGCCCGGGGCATTTTCAAACGCAGTTGCGATTGCCTTAACCTTTCCGCTGCAGGATTTACAGGCGGAGGAGCTGATCATGTATCTTATATCTAGGTCTTTCAGGATAGCCAGAACCGGTTCCTCATCTGAGTCTATAACCGCAAGAACCTCATAATTCTGATAATTCTGTTTCCTGATGGATAATAGGTTTTCCCTAATGGTTGGATCAAGCCCCTTTACCGGCACTATAACAAGCGTTTTGGGCCGAAAATCCTGAAAATTCCTGTCACTATACCTTTTCCTTAAAGAAATTACCAGATGCCCGGCAAATATCATTAAAAACAGAACAAGGAAAAAAAGATTTACGACTGTTAACTGGAAGTGCATTGTTATACTAGAGAAACCTCGTCGGTATCGACCTGGCCAACTCCTTGGGTAGCCTGTATCGCAGATTCTACTGATCCTATCCTTCCCTCTTCATCAGGTACGATGACCTCAAGCCTCAGGGCCTTCAGGCCAAATGCAAGCTCCTGTTCTTCTATCTTATTCAGGGTGCATATTTTCGACAGGTTATTCATCAAATCCTTTTTCAGTTTCCAGATATTAGTCTCAGGGCTTTCTGGAAGAACCTTCATGACAGCTGCTACGTCTCCCATCCTGATCCCTACGGCCCAGTAAATGAACATTTTGAGCATGTATACTTAGTGGAATGCTCCCTGCAACTATCGCATCTTCCAATCTCCTCTTCACCACATGCAGGACATAGGAAAATAGAAAATCCTCGCTCCACTAAACCTTCACCGCATGACGTACATGTATTCTTTGATGACAATAAACAGCCTCCATTTTGTGCTATCGCACTTTGCGATTGCCTACACATATCTCATGACAATATAAATTATTTATCTGACAATGTAACTGGGTAAGTCTGATGTGGCTTGATCCAATATAAAAAATAAAGGCTCTGTATCCAAACAGGATGCATGGAAGCGCAGTAATATAATTATAACGAAATTCATCTAAACACCTGACATCATACGAGAGATAAGAGATTCGCACAGACTTCAATCTGAAATCAAGTTTTAAACCGCTGTAAAGATGAAGCTCATAATCACACCTATGAGTATATAGAGAAGGCCAATTCCCCCGTAAATTACCGTCATTATGAGTTGCTCCCTGTTTATTTGTGTTATATCTCTTTCCTTTAATGGGGCCTTTGCAAGAAAAACGTTCTCCAGGTACCTATTTGCACCAAAATCAAAAAATGCACCGAAAAAAATTATAACTATACCAATAAGAACAAGAACAAGAGGAAAAACCTCTGCGTCACCTTTCAGATGTGCAATGTAAAGAACTGATGATACTAGAACAAGGGAGAGGAGAACAGCGAAAAGTGGTAATGTCAGCAGGAATCTTGTTCTCCTAATCTCTTTGGTCCTTGCGGACCCATCACTTTCCTCTATCATCTCAATTTGAGTCTTGGAGTTCTCCCTCTTCTAGATTCTCAACGGAGTCCATAGCTTTATTCAAAATCAGTTCATCCTGGGTAAAATGGCACAGGTAGTATCTGTTATCAACTTTCAACACAGGAGGATCTTCCTCCAAGCAGATGTTCTTTCTGAAGACGCACCTGCCATAGAACCTGCAACCTTTCTTTGGGTTTATAGCCACAGTGATTTCTCCCACGATGGAAAGTTGGTTATTAACCCATGACGGATCAATGCTTGGCACCGCTGAAATGAGTGCTTTCGTGTAAGGATGAAGAGGGTTTTTGATTAAATCCTCTGATTTTCCGAATTCAAGAATCTGGCCGAGGTACATCACCGCAATATAATCTGATACATATCTGGCGGAAGCAATATCATGAGAAATGTAAAGGACAGATATGCCTTTCTTGTTCTTGAGGTCAATCAGAAGATTCATTATATTTGCTCTTATGGAAACGTCAAGCATTGAGATTGGTTCATCTGCCACAAGGAATGATGGATTCAGGGTTATTGCTCTTGCTATGGACACCCTCTGCCTCTCACCGCCAGACAATTCGTGAGGGAATCTTTCGGCATAAACTTCTGGCGGCTTCAAGTTGGCCGTTGAAAGTGCGTTGTATACTTCGTTTTTCAGATTGAACTTTTCGTTTGTCATCAGGCTTCCGTCGTGGTAATCAGTGCCATTTCCGGCCATCCCCTTTCTTCTAGCCTGTATCTCTTTTGATTGTATGGACAAGGGTTCAGCCACTATATCAAATATAGTCATCTTGGGATTTATCGAATCGAATGGGTCCTGGAAAATCAACTGTGCCTCTTTCCTGAATATTTTGTATTCAGAGCTATACTTATTTATATTGATGAGGTCAACCTGGATTTCTTCACCATTGTTTCTCAGTATAGTGAACGTGATTTTACCACTTGTTGGTGGTATGGAATCAACAAGTAGTCGACCAAAAGTGGTTTTTCCCGAACCGCTCTCTCCAACGATTCCAATTATTACCTTTCGAGGTATTCTTAGATCCACATTATCGACCGCGTGGACCACGGGTTTGTTTGCCCCGCCAAACAGATTTGTGGAAAGATTTGAATGGACCGTGAAAAACTTTGAAAGTCCTTTTACATCGACAAGCGTCCTTTCAGCCTCTATATCACCTGACCATTCAATGGAACCCTCTATATTAAGTGAGGAATCGTAGGATTCCTGTCTGACTTGATCGAAATGACAGAGTGAATAGTGGCTGGAATCCAGCATCTTTAGTTCCGGTTTTTCCTCCCTGCAAACATTCTCTACCATGAAGCACCTGTTGGCAAAATAGCAGCCTTTTGGTGGGTCAATTTGGTCTGGAACAGATCCAGGGATACCTTTTATTCTTCTTTTTGTTGTTTGAATGGACGGATAACTGTGCATTAGAGCATAGGTGTATGGATTTCTTGAATTCTGGAAAATGTCTTTTGGCTTTCCATACTCCATTACTCGACCCGCATACATCACCGCCACAAAGTTAGCAAGCTGGGAAACAACACCCACATCATGTGAAATCACGATCATGGATTTTATAGTCCCCTTATCCTTGAGATTCTTCAGTTCTTTAATGATCTTGGCCTGTGTTATCACATCAAGGCCAGTTGTGGGTTCATCAGCAATCACTACCTTTGGTCTAAGAGCAAGAGCCATTGCAATGATTCCTCTCTGCCTCATTCCGCCGCTCAATTGGTGTGGATATGAGTCGAGAAATTTCGTATTGAACCCAGCAAGCCTGCAGCTTTCATCTATCCTGTTCTTCTCAAGTAATTTTCTCTTTTGTGCAGCATTCATTGTAGATATTTTGGCCTTACGGTCTTCCAGTAGATCATTAAAGATTTCCTCTTTAAGACGTTCAAAATCCAAGCTCTTGGTATCATCCTTCTGCTCGAGAGCCATAGTATAAGCGTCTGCCCTAAGGTTATTTTCGTCGATCAGATCACTATCAGAAAACTCTGAAAGGTCAGCAAAAGTGCCATGAATGTCGAAGACTTCAGTTACCTGGGACCTTATTGTATGTACTGGATTGAAGGCGTTCATTGCACCCTGAAAAATTATGGAAATTTCCTTCCACTCGATCTCTGCCACGTTTTGATCGAGGCCTCCCCCGTATTTCCTGCTCTTTTCTTTTTC
>JAJZXT010000134.1 GCA_021806355.1 Thermoplasmata archaeon | reverse complement strand
ACAGCAGTACTGAAGACAAGGAACGGATCGGTTACGTACCATGGAGTATAAGGTTGGTCTGACTGGATATATAATTGGGAACCGGAAAGGTTGAAAGTTGAGTTTCCGCTTCTTTTGTATGGAAGACTGCTGAGATTTATCTGAGGCACAAGAGGAAAGAGGGAAGACAGTGATGCCGGATTATTGTGGAGAGTGAAGATGGGTGTGGGTGGAACAGGGAACCCGCTGCTGTTTAAAAGAGGAAGTGGAGGTCTCGCAATATGTCCGGAAGCATATGTATTGTTAAAGTTGAACATATCAATCGGAATATTGCTTAATGAAACGAATCTGTTGAGAGCAGGGAGATTCCAGTTGTAATCAATAAAATCCAGTATTGAAGCCTGGTTTAATACGGTTGAAGATACATAATTCTCCTTGGAATATGGTGAAATAAGTATGAATGGGATTCTTTGGCCAAGCATATGCCCGCCAACAGAAGGAGGCGCAATTTGGTCATAGAATCCACCTCCTTCATCGAATGTGAGGAATATTGCGGTACTGTTCCATTCTGGGCTCTGCATTATTGCATCAATCATGTAGATAAGCCACATCTCGCCTTTCAACATGCTATGTGGGGGTCCGGAAGAATAATCAACCGCGTTCCCTCCTATCGGCATCACATAAGAAACGCTGGGTATTGAATTATTCTTGAGCTCAGAAAGGAAATAGTTCCATGTTCCCAATTCCGGAGTACTCTGGGTAATGCCTGAAATATAGGCCAGAGTGCTCATGTCGCTATTAACGGCTTTTGTGTAATAACCCCATGTTAAACCATGTGCCTGAAGCTCCCCAAAAATAGTCTCAGAAAATGGCACATATGGTGGCGGTCCATAATCATTGATCACGGGTGAAAATCCTGCCATGTTGTATAATCGGTTTGGGGAAGTCTCTGTAAGCATACTTGCAAAATACATGTCTCCAAGGGAATATTCCTCCGCCAGATCCCATAACGGAGCAACCTGGGATGCAGTATAATATGTCATTGATTGCGGTCCAGAATTATTGTAAAAGCCATTCATCTTTCCATTGTTCCAGTCAAGATGGTAAGCGGAATACCCTTCAATGGGATCAGGTGTGCTGTATGTACCGTTTGGCACAGCTTTAAGTTGGTTCAAAGTGTATTGGTTTGGCGGGTGCGTAACGAGATTCACCGGTTTTTCAAGGGAATTTATCAGGGTCTGGTTTGAAGACGCACTAGAATCGCATGGATACTTGCCAAAAATATTGTCAAAGGCATGGTTCTCCATCATAATCTCCACGATATGTGTGATTGGGGTTTTTGTCTTCGTAACTGCACTTTCCGCTGAGGCATTGGTTGAGCCATAAATTGTGAAAAGCATGAGGATTGTGATGAGTACTGCAATCTCTCTCTTCATTTCCGTTTATCAAGTAATTGGGATATAAGATTTGCTACAGTCAAAATGATCATTCTATTATTTGCATTCTCCATTCATGCCTTATGCCCAATTCTGTATCTGCCCTTTATGGATCAGGAAACGATGAACAGGAATATGTAGCTAAAGCAGAATCTATTGAGAAACTGATGATGATTTCAGAAGAAAGGCAAAAATGGGACGGTACATACAGGATAAAATCTCTTCCACGAAATGATAAATTGATAAAACTCTTGCGTGGTATTTTGCCTGAAAACCAGATCAGTTTTGATGACGAAGACAGAATATCATGTTCCTATGGAAAATCATCCATAGAAATCCTTGCAGCCATGCTCGGCAGACCAACAGATCCGGTGGAGGCTGTTGTTTATCCTGATTATGCCACAATCGAGAACCTGATCAGGGGGCTTGATCCGAAGAAATACCAACTTGTACCGGTGGGTGGTGCGACATGCGTCACTGGGGCACTTGCTCCATCAAGGGGCAAGATCAGGATAGCCGTCAGCACCAGAAATTTCAGGCGGGTTGATTTTAGGGAAAACTATGTTATCCTCGGCTCAGGGTATACCGGGAAAGAGGCAGAAACAATACTGAATGAGAACGGATTAACAATTGGAAATTTTCCGGAATCATTTGAGCATTCCACTCTTGGAGGTTGGGTGGCAACGAAAGCAATAGGACAGGAATCCAACCAGTATGGTGGAATAGAGAACCTGATAATTGGCATCAGGATGATAGGTTCAGATGGATATTTCAGGGAAGAATTTGTTCCCAGGAACTCCGAGGGTCTGGATCTCAATGCAATCGCAATAGGAGCCGAGGGGAAAACAGGGCTCATAACGGATATTGCATTCAAGCGGTACAGGAAACCGGCAAGGACTTTCTACGGCACTTATTTCTTTAGAAACTATGAAGAAGGCATAAAAAGCCTGTCAAAGATGAAGTTTTATTCAAGCATAATGAGGCTTTCAGATGAAGTTGAAACGTTGGTGGCCCTCGATGGAGAATTTGGATCGCCGTTGAAAAAAATATACGAAAACTACCTCAGAGCCAGGGGGGTGAGGCATGGTTCCATCCTCATAGTTTCCAACAATAACGCAGAGATGCCAGAAGTTCCAAGAAGGGCAGTCTACGGAGGAAAATATCCTGCAAAAAAATGGCACAAAGGAAGGTACACGAGGCCGGTTCTCGGAAATATTCTATGGAAGAATGTGTTGATTCCTGACACGCTTGAAACGTCCACAACGTGGAGCAATCTTTACAGCGTCCATACAGCCGTGAGGCAAAGATTCTCAGATGAAATGCAGCAGGAGCAAGCACATGGAATAATAATGTCACATATTTCCCATATTTATACAACCGGAGCATGCATATATTTCACGTTTGTAATCTGGAGAAAAGAAAACCAGATGCAGCTTCTTGAAAATACTAGGGATGCCATCATTGATGAATTTGTGAAGAAGGGTTGCGCAGTGAGCCACCATCATGGACCAGGAAAGTATCTGGAAAAATATCTTGACAGTAACTTGAGTGAAATAAGACGAAGAACATACGATCCGTTATTTTCCGATATTTAAGGAGAAAACTGTCGAGGTTTCAGCGAGGAGTTCTATCTTCACTTATTCCTCATGGACACCAGTGTTAGATTATCTTGCCATATCAAAACCTTTTCCCGTGTGATAATCAAGAAAGATGTGGCAATGCCGAATATGAGAAAAGTTAAAACAGAGCATAGTCTTCATTATTGTTAACAGATGAAAATTCAAAGCGTTAAGATTCAAAATGTAAAGATCCTTGAATCGGTTAACATTGAACCAAGGATGATAAATATCCTAGTAGGTAGAAATAATACTGGCAAAACATCATTTCTTGAAGCTATTGCAATAGCCTTAATTCCAGGATTTACAGATAAGTATCTGAATCAGCCCTCATCTATCATTAACTATGGAAAAACTCATGCAGAGATTATGCTGAAAATAAACGAAGGACCGAACAGAGATGTAAAGGTTAATTTAGATTATGCCTCGCCTGATGAGTTAGTGAGCGAAATCTTAAGGGAATTAAAGGATTGGGTCATAAATCGCGATGATGAGTTCCGACATCTAAGCGCAAAGAGAGATGTAAAGAAAATACCATCGGATTTATCTGAAAGAGTTGATATTGCTTTGCAGTCCGTAGAAGCCATTCTCCAGCAGGATCTAATGGCCGGTAAATACGATCGGATTTTTTCGAAGGATTCACTGTTTTTTGATGTGAACGACCAGAAGACACTGATGAAAGGAAGGAATTACTTAAAAGAACTGTGGAAATTGCAACTCCAATTCTCCAAGGTGCTTGAGTCCAATAGTGAAGATTTTCAATCAAAAATACTCGCTCAGGCGATTCTGGAGGATAGAGATAGATTTGCAGGTCGAAACCGTTATACAGGAAGGGCGAGAATGAGAGATGAGGATCAAACCAAAAACATTGATGTTCACTTTCTTCGCGATTCCCTTGATAACTTAGAGCAGCTCAAAATGTCCACTGAAGCAAAGGAAACTCTTGCCAAAATCATAGAGGATATCATAATAGATGAGGGTTTAATTCACAATCTCATTCGGTTCGGTTTTTCATCCATAGTACTGAAAATAGGAGATGAGATGGTAGAAGTTCCAATTGACAGCATGGGTGATGGATTCAAAAGCCTTCTTTCAATTATCGCATCAATTCAGAGATACCAGAAAGAT
>JAJZXT010000109.1 GCA_021806355.1 Thermoplasmata archaeon | reverse complement strand
CTTAGGCTACTGCAGACAGTTCAAGATCTGAACATTTCCTATAATTCCTGGTGAGGAGTTTTTATCACCTTATTTTCTTCGTACGATATCCAGTCACTCCAGCTTCCTGCGTAAACCCTTGGATTCAACCCGATTTTATCCATTGCAAAGAGATTTATGCAGGAGGTGACGCCAGAACCGCAATAAACAATGGAGCCTTCCGGAATCCCATTGAAGAGCTTCCTGATTTCCATTTCATCAATGAAATGGTTATTCTTGAGCAGCAAGGTATAGGGGATGTTTATTGCATCCGGAATGTGTCCTGCCTTCCTGTCTATTGGTTCAGTGATTCCACGGAATCTGACGTCTTCACGGCAGTCTATAATCTTATGTGCACCATGATTTTTGACGTCTGTTCTATCTGCAACCAAATTCCTTCTTACACTCGGAGCTATGTCTCCAACTTTCTCAGGTGGAATTTCCCCTGACAGTTCATAGCCAGCATTTACCCATTCCTGGATGCCTCCGTCAAGGATTGCAATATTGTCATGGCCAATATAACGAAGCAGGAACCACAACCTTGCAGAACCAGCCATCTGGTCATCGTAAGCTATAACGATGGTATCTTTGTGAACGCCGCACCTTCTCATGAGATTGATGAATGAATCTTCGTCCGGCAGGGGATGCCTGCCGCCATGCTCTCCTTTCTTCCCAGAGAGGTGTTCCTCAAGGTCAAGAAAATATGCTCCCGGAATGTGCCCTTCATTGTACATTTTCTTTCCCGCACTGAAGTCTGATAAGCGGAACCTGCAGTCAATAATGATAATATCCTTTCTATGAAGATTCGCCTTCAACCATCCTGCACTTACAAGATTATCTTCCATACAAGATTATTTCCTCAAGGATTTAAAGGTTGGAGTCTTGAGTTATTATTACTGGCAGTAATAATTAGTTAATTAACTATTAAATGATTGTTAAAATCATGATGTGTGGTACTGCTTAGAGAAACCGTATCCCAGAGAAAATTCATACGATCCATGGAATTCCTTCCTGGGAAGCACCTTGGGAATTCCGACATGGAGAAGGTATCGGAAAAGGTTTCCAGCCTTGTTGATGTAGTGACTGTACCGGAAAATCCCCTTGGAAATCCAGGGATCGATCCCATCCTGTCTCTCTATGCCCTTTCAGAAAAAATGGATTTCATTGCAATACCGCATCTTACCCCAAGGGATAAAAATTCACTGCATTTGAGGTCTCAGGCCATGAGTGCCCTGAAACTGGGCATCAGGAATTTCTTTGTGGTTTATGGCGACCCTATATCAGAGAGAATCCAGGCAAAGGAGGTCAGGGAGCTGGATGTTCTTGGAACAATTAGGACATTGAAGGATTCAAGGAACGAATTCAAGGGAACACCCGGGGAGATTTCAATGAACGTTGGGGCAGCTGCAAATCCACACAGGGAGAATGAGCTTGAAAACATCGAACGAAAGAGATCTGCAGGCGCTGACTTTTTCATTACCCAGGCCATATTCGATTCGGAGGCAATGAAGAAAGAATGGATCAATGGAAAGGATTACATGATCCTTGCAGGATTCATCCCGCTGAAGAAGAAATCGCAGATAGACGTAATGGAGAAGATGGGCATTAAATTCTCTCCTGATGTCAGGAGAAAACTGGAGAATTCTGACAACATTGAGCAGGATTCCGTCAGGGTCGTGCTTGAAATATTTGATGATATAAGGGATATGGTAAGCGGTATACACATTATGCCAATGGGAAAGACGGATCTGGCAAAAACTATTTTGGAGAGTGTTTAGTAGAATGATATATGATAAGGCAATTTTTGGAATTTATCCGAGGAGTGAAAGCCTCAGGGTTAGTATAGGCAGGTATGAGCGCGGTAAACTTGATGGAAACATCAGGGACATAATGGCAGATGAGAAAAGGAAGTTTTACAGGTTCGCAGAAAAGAACAATGTAGGCGTTGCTGGCGATCCACTTTTCAACTGGCATGACATATATCGCCCTCTTTTTTCCCTATTTTCAGGGCTTGAGCAGGGGGAACTTCACAGGTACAAAGAAACAAACACATTCTACCGGAAGCCTATATTTGCAGGGGATGTGAAACTCTCCTCTGATCCACTGAAGCCTGGAGAAGACGAATTCTCAACGCCTGTCTACCTTCCTGATGTGCATGGGTTGAGATATCTTTTCCTTCCCTCACCTTTATCCGTCCTAAGGGACGCTGAGAATGTGAAGGAAAAGAGCAGGAAGCAATTGCTTGAGGCATTTAAGGATCTAATAGATCTGGTTAAACATGATTTTACTATATTCTACGAGCATTATGACATTGACGGGAAACTGCTTGAGGAAATCTCGACTATTACAGATACGTCAGAGTCCATAGTGGTATCCCCACAATCAAATCTTGCAGCAAATAGTGATCTGCGAAAATACGGATTCAACGGAATTGTGTCGGGGAATCCTGAAGATCTTCAAAAAAACCTTGAATCATCTGGAACGAGCTTCATCCCATTCTGGAACTGCAGGCGAACTTCAATAGAATCGGCAGGATCAATAGAGAAGCTCCTGGATCATGTTAAGGGCAGTATAGTGGATTCGCAGAAATATACCATATGCAATACTGATTTCTTTGATTTCCTTCCACGGGAAATTGCCGACAGGAAAGTAGCATTTGACGGGGTGGCATAAAATGGTTAAGTTCATAACGCAGGAGATAGGAAGCCTGAGGAAACCGGAATATCTTTCCACAAAGTTCCACAGGCTCAGCGACAGGGAGAGATCGGAAATTGCGGCAAAAGCCGCGAAAGAGATGATAAAGAGATTTGAGGGTATCGGCATCGACAATCTCGGAATCGCCGGGGAGATGTATCGATGGGAGATGTACGAGCATCTTGCAAAATACGTGGAAGGAATAAAGTTCTACGGTCATGTGAGATCGTTCGATAACAGGTATTACCTCAAGGGCAGCGTGACATCAGGCCTCACCTTGAAGGAATCGCCTCATTCTGAGGAATTCGAATTTGTCCTGAATAACACAAACCTTGACGTGAAAGTACCAATAACAGGGCCATACACAATGATGGACTGGTCATTCAATGATCATTACGAAAAGAGGGAAGACCTTGCAATGGCATTTGCCAGGGTAATAAATGTAGAAATACACAACCTCAAGAAGATATGGCAAAGATCAGGCAGGTCTGGCTTGCTGCAAATACAGATAGACGAACCTGCAGGGACGACCCATAAGAATGAATCGCAGATCCTGATAGATTCCGTGAACGAATCCATCAAGGGTATCAGCGACTGTGAGTTTACCATACATGTCTGTTATACCAGTGGATATCCGGATTTCTTCAAATCCGTTCCTGAACTAAAATTACATGGCCTTAACCTTGAATTTGCAAACAGGGATACCGATTCATTGGGGATATCAGATGATGCAAGGAAGGGCTATACATATTTGAGAAATTACGTTGAGGCACTGGAAACAGCTGATCAGAGGATGTTCATGGGACTTGGGGTGATAGATGTCCACAGGGATTTCGTGGAGCCACCGGAACTTATCCGGGACAGGATACTCTATGCAAATAGAATCATTGGCGATCCAGGTCTTTTAAGAGTCAACCCTGATTGTGGGCTCAGGACTAGATCCATAGAGGTATCTTTCCAAAAACTTGAGAATATGGTAAATGGAGTAAAGCTTGCGGAGGATCAGATCAAATAGCGAAAGGAACGAGCATTTGGTGAGGCATATCAGTTAATGCCTCATTGCTTTCTAGCCGTGATAATGAAAGAAAAATTCATTCCAACCATTTTTTGCGAGAAGTAATTGATTCTATTTTCGAATAAACCGCACAATTTTTAAAAAAATTTAGTATTCAACGATTATTTCTCTATCATTCTCTATTATGTTGAAAAGTTTCAGGTCGCCACTATCATGGTAATCCTTCATTGTGACAGGAATCGGGTTGTGAATTATTTCTCCGGTCAATAGTGAAAATGTTATCTTGTGGCTTGGGCAGGTGATGCAGCTTTCCGGTTTGAGCTTGCCCATGAAAAGCGGACCCTTGCGATGGGGGCATTTTGAATCGTATGCAAAATATTTTCCTTCCCAGAATGCGACCGTGAGATCAACATCAGGAAGTTCGAATCTTCTTTTATCACCTTCCTT
>JAJZXT010000108.1 GCA_021806355.1 Thermoplasmata archaeon | reverse complement strand
TACCATCCATAGTTGTTTTCACGTTCTCAATGCTCATCCTCATGCCTATGCGGAAGTATGCAACCGTCAGCATGGTTCTCAATGAGAACGTTGCCTTGGGAAGTGCATCAGTTATTTCCGGTTCATAGATCTTCCTGCACCTTTCGCAATACATTCTGTCAATGTGGTATTGAATAACTCTTGGAGATATCTCAGGGATATCTTCCACCACCCTCTTCCTGGTTCCCCTGCCTATAAGCGTGGATGAACATGAAGGACAGATCGTATCGGTGGAATGGACATTTATTCTTTCTGTTATCTTTTTCCTGATTCTATAATGTCCCTTGTGGTTCTTCTGTGCTCCGGGTTTTCTTTTCCCTTCCTTGTCTGTGGCATTGGCATCAGCATCTTTATGCGGTTCATTATCCCCTGCCGGTATCACATAAGGCTTTCCATTCTTAATGCCAATATTGGCGGGATGTCTTTTACGGTATTCTTCAAGCTCTTTCCTGAGCCTTTCATTCTCCTCCTTAAGCCTCTTGTTCTGTTCATCCATATGCTTTCGAAGTTGTTCAAATGCTCTCTGGAATTTCTCGATCATTTCCTGATCCCCCGGTGTTTCTGCAACGAGTTTAATCATTCTATTAATATAATGTGTTCATTATATAAGGTCTTTCGGTTCATTACACGCTATTTCCAAGCATGCTGTGCACTTGAGACTGACCAGTTACTGAATCCAGTATTTTCTGTAAGAAATGATACAAAATATAATTATAGCGTCAACTGTATATAACAGCCATAGACCAACAGGAAAAAACCTTATACATCTGTTCAACATAGTTTCCCAATGAGATACACTGTTATCCTTGAGAAGGGAGAGGATGGATACATTGTCGCTAATGTGCCTGCCCTCCCTGGATGCATAACACAGGGGAAAACCAGGGAAGAAGCCCTGAAAAACGCCAAGGAAGCCATAGAACTATACATTGACGTTTTAAGAGAAGACAACGAACCCATTCCACAAGATGTTGGCATAGAAGTGGAAATCGATGCCTAACCGCAAAACGCTTCCGGTTATTTCAGGAAAAGATGTTGTCAAGATATTGTGCAGGAGCGGTTTTGTCGTGAGAAGACAGACTGGAAGTCATATCATCATTAAACGTGAGAAAAGGCAGGTAGTTGTGCCAAATCACGATGAGATTGACAGAGGTACCCTCACGATTATAAAACAATCAGGTCTCACAGTGGATGAATTCCTGAAACTCCTCTAAACTGAACACAAAAATACCATTGAGCATATCCCAATGGAAAGCACTGGAACCGTAAAATGGTAGGTAATATATTATTGCAATGTCTTTCACAAATCTCTGGAAATGTATTTTAATCTCCGTTAGATACTGAATCAGCTAGGGGAGCGAAAATTGCTGAGAGGGCAGGAATCACTGCCGACCCTTGAACCTGATCCGGGTAATACTGGCGAAGGAAAGCATCTAGCGAACATCGCTTTTCTGGCAGGAGAAAACAAGAAATGGATCCTGCGGACGAAAGAGAAAGAGGAATTAAGGGGCTCAAGCCCTTTGAGAAAAAGATTCTGGGAATTGTGGTAGCTGTCATAGTGATAGTTGCGGGTTTCGCAATTTTTTACAGCATTGAAAACAAGAAGCCTTCCGGAAAAACAATCGTTATATGCACATATGGCAGTTTACTGGCGTATGGAGCACACAAGAACCAGACATATAATACGGTATTTGGAACATTCGAGAAAGAATATGGTGTTAATATAAAGATCATAACACCATCGGTAGGATGTCTTCCCGCCCTTGAATCGAGGAAGAACAATGAGGTTGCCAACATTGTGATTGGTCTTACGAACCTCAATGGGATCCATGCTGCCAGGGACGGCCTGCTGGTGAAATATCACGCTCCTGAAAATAATATTAATTCAACACTCATGGCTGAAATGGGTTCAGCTTCCTCATACCTGACCCCATATGAATATTCTTATCTGGGTATCGATTATAACAAGACAGGATTCACATCTGGACAATTCAACCCTACATTTGGAAACCTTCTGACAAAGCAGAATGCCTCGAATCTCCTGATGGAAAACCCGACAACCAGTGATACCGGTGAGGGCTTCCTTCTCTGGCAGATTGCATATTATGAAAACATCCTCCATCAGAACTGGACCACTTTCTGGAGTTCAATAAAGCCATATGATGCGAACAATATTTATGATTCATGGAGCACAGCTTTCACGGCATTCGAATCAGCATCCCCTCAAACCCTGATGGTCAGCTATCTCACCGATCCTGCATACAATGTGTATTTTGGATATGGCAACGATGTAAATTCAACGGTGACATCCTATGCCGGAAAAGAATATGGATGGAGGACAATATATAATATCGGGATTGTGAATGGAACCGGAAATCTTACACTGGAAAAAGATTTTGTCAATTATTTCCTGAGCCCCACAGTCCAGAACCAGATTCCAACCAATGAATGGATGTATCCTGCCAATGAGACTATTGCCATGCCTCCGTCATACTCCGCAACCATGAACCAGAGTGAGATAATTCCTCTGAACAACTATATTTCCGCCGAGGATATATATCTGAATTCAGGAAACTGGATATTGCAGTGGCAGGCCTTGATGGAATAGACATGAGAATATGGAACTTAAAATGGTGGGCATTGCTCCTTTCCCCGTCGATATTCATACTGCTCGTTATCGTGATTCCATTCCTCTATGCTGCTAATTTTTCTGGGATCAGTGATTTTTCCATATTTTTGGGGAAAGGAACAGCCGCCGTACTTTCAAGGCAGGCTTTCAGGAATTCCATATATCAGGGATTTGCAAGCGCAGCGATGTCACTTGCCATAGGGTTTCCATTGGGCATTTTCATAGGCAGGTACAGGATAAGGCACCGCAGGGCGTTAAAATCCTTCATAATAATTCCCTTCTTCATGCCATCCATCATCATAGTGCTGGCATTTGCCTCCCTTTTCGGAAAGACTTCACCACTGATTGCATTGTTCCCGTTTGTTCATATATTTTCTTCTGGATTCTCAGGCATCATAGCCATAAACACCTTCTTTAATGCACCACTTGTTGCCTTCCTTGCCTCAACGGGCATTGAGCGTTCCCATAAGACGCTGGAGGAAGCATCAAGCATCCTCGGATCAGGAAGATTTGGAACATTCATCAATATATGGGGGCGGGATGGATTGACAGGTGCAATCTCAGGGACTATTCTTGCCTTTCTCTATTCTTTCTCCGGATTTGCAGCTCCTCTTATAATTGGGGGACCTTCCAATTTTACGGTTGAGACATGGATATACTTCATGGTAAAACAGGAAGGCCTTGTTCAGATTGGCGTATTGTTTGGGGTGTTGCAATCATTGTTCCTCCTGATTCCACTTGTCATTTACCTGTTTCTCCTGTCAATGCACAGGTTTGTTGATGAGCAGGGTTCCGGCAGGAATGAAGAGATTCCACCCAAAAAGGAAATATGGTTCATTCTGGGGAGTCTATACACATCCATTTTCATAATGTTCGAAGTAATGGTGTTTGCGTCAATAGCCATTTCATCAGTGGATATTGGATGGAATTCCCATATAACAATGAATGGATA
Organism: Thermoplasmata archaeon; assembly: GCA_021806355.1. Taxonomy (GTDB): domain Archaea; phylum Thermoplasmatota; class Thermoplasmata; order Thermoplasmatales; family Thermoplasmataceae. Next base: position 559 of record JAJZXT010000108.1, on the reverse strand, counting down.
TTCCGAGCTTTTTGGAAGGGCATCATCATCGCTTGACATCCCATCATATCTTCCATTCCTGAACACCGCATTTTATGGTATTGTCACTGCCATAACAGTTTCTGTGCTTGGAGTTCTGTGGGTTGTGGGAAAGAGGAGGCTCAACATGAGAAATGATTCTGCCAGGGATTTCGTTCAGTATATACCGCTGGTGATACCTGCAATAATGATGGCACTTTCCATATCGGTATTTTATGAAACAATAATCGATCCTGCATATCTCTGGATTCTCATAATTGCCGTACAATCTGCTGTTGCAATCCCGGTCGTGCTGAGAGTCGTCTCAGGAGGCTTTTCGGAGATACCCAAATCATTTACTGACAGTGCAAAGGTAATGGGGGGAAACGCACTCTTTGAGGTTGAATTGCCCCTTGCCGGTTCATCAATTGCGACGGCACTCATGTTTGGCTTTGCAATCAGCATGGGTGAATTCACCGCAACAAACTTTCTTTCCACCAACACATTCATGCCATTGAGTGTCGAGGTTTACTCCCTCGAATCACTGAGGCTTGCATCTGCA
>JAJZXT010000173.1 GCA_021806355.1 Thermoplasmata archaeon | reverse complement strand
TCAGTAGCTGAACTTTCCAGTAGTAGAATCTTGCAGGCTTCAGATCATATTTCCTGCAGAGATCCGCCACTGAGATCGCACCGCTGATGCCTTCCATCACGATCCTCATCTTCTCTTCCGGTCTGTACACCCCCCTTTCTGTCATTTATGGGGCAAATGAACCAAGTGTCTCTTAATTAACTTTGGAAAATGTCCAGAGATGCGAGAAACATTTTGGACACAATGTACACACGCTTGTGAATGAGATCAATATAATTGTGAAAGTAGCCGCGACTCCTGCAAATATTCATGATTCACAGATCGATCTCACTATTCCAAGAATAATATGTTACAGAGATAAAGGATATTTCGGATCTGAATGCAGGAGGATCAATGGCTCATGGATCGATTAGTAAGGGAACATAAATTGCCGATCAAGAGTTTACGGAGGAATCTTAGTATATTTCGCAATGCGATCAGCGGTGGAAAATTTCTATGCGTTCTTCAAGGGAATGTTTCACTTCTCCTATGTGATGGTTACAACAGTAAAGGTGAAGACATATTTCACTGCCATATGCTACAACCTTGTAAGGGCAAGATTTCTTGACAGGATAGCGTAAACTGTGGCAGTTATGGGAAAATAGGGGAGAAAAACACTAGGTTTCACGTAATATCCTGTATTAAGGGCTAATTTTACAAGCGTCATGAAACAAATCAGGTTAAAGGGAAGGTTTTAGGAAAGCCTCTCTAAGAGAAATGCTAAGTTATGCTATTTTAGATTTTCTGGACAGTTTTGGTGAAACAAGGAAAATAAGCATACCTGAAAGCTGAAGAAGCTTAGATTTGATAATGGACGGGGATATCCCGTATTCTCGAACTGCGTGAATCAGATATTTAAATGCATCCTGCCTCTTCGTAGAATTTGAATAAATGAGTTTTTCTAATTCCCAAGATATTCTATCTGCAATCAACCTTTCAAACGTTTTTGATTCTTTTCCGAGTGATTCACTTACCATGCTTTCGATGATCAAATTATCTTCTAAATTAGATGCCGAAATGCCAGCATGTGCCTTATCGTCCAATTTCGCAATCTTTGTGGCACTGTTTCGATTTACTCTGTAGTAATTGAGCACGTTTCCGGTTAAAAGAATATCGCCCTTGGAGCATATGGCACTAAAAAATATTGCTCCATCAAAAATTGTCTTTATATTGCTCAGAGTGCCAAGACTATCAAGAAAATGAGATTTTCTGATGGATATGCAGCTATTATTCCAATATGCCCCAAACCAAAATAATTTAAAAACTGCATCGTCCTTATCTTCGTTTTTAACGTACAGATCACCAATATTGCTGATTTTTCTAAAAGTTACTGTACCGAAATTTCTCATGGGTACGCCGATTTCGTCAATGAAGGCAGCATTATTATGATAATATATCAGATTTGGATGACTAGTAAAAGTTTGATATACTTCATTGAGCTTGTGTTTTAAGAAAATATCCTCGTCTTCTAAAAAGCAGGCAATTTCACCTGTGGAAAGAAGTAACCCTTCTGTGAATTTTTTTCCAATTCCAGTATTGGTTGAAAGAACATTAATTATGCCGTGATTTAGTAACCCTAATATCGCAATCATTTAGGGAATAGATTCGTTCCCAGCATTTTATCAAGTTTCTCTGCAGATGCAGACACCTCGCTCATTATCTCCCTCCTGCCGTCATCTTTCATGAATACCCTTGAGTACATTAGAAGCACGTCCTTCACGGAGAATTTTCCTGTGAGATCGGCAGACCTTATGAGCACGAATATGCTGTATTCATGGCGTCAAATGCCTGTTCTATCTCCTCCCTCTGCTTATACATCATGTATATTGAAAGGGGTTCGTCTCTTATGTTGAAAAGGATGGATATCTTCCCGAAACGTTCTGATGCCTCCCGGAACTGGGACTGTTTCCTCTTACCTTCTGATATGAGTTTTATGTATGTGCTGGATTCCTCTGCCATAAGTGACTGATCCTGGTACATGTATACACGGCAATTTCCATGCTTCCTGAAACCGCACAATATTCCGCGGTCACGGTACATGAAGCTGGATGTCAGGTCCATGCCGTAATCTATGAGTTCTGAATTCCTTTTCAGCGGCATGACAAAATCCATGCCGGAATCCATGATCTCAGCAAGATCGTATGATGCAAAGCCCCTGTCCAGCACAAGAACACCATGGAAATCAACCTCCTGCAGAACCTTTCTCAGTGACTTCACATCCCTCACGGATCCGTCCAGAGGTTTGAGGAACACCGGCATGTATCTCTCAACATCAAACAGTAAGGCCATGTTGATCTGTGGGAGATATATGTGATCCGGATTATGCCCTGCCTGTGCCATATTAATGTTCTCAGATCTGGAGAATATGGATGAAAGATCAAACGCAAGTTTTCTTGAATCAGACATGAGTTCCTGGAAAAAAGAGTACTGGGAGGCCATGTCTGATCCAATCTGGTGAAGCAGACCCGTTAATGCGTTTGGTGAGAGATGTGCATCCATGAATGTGCTTATATGGAGTTTCTCCCATCTCTCCTTTGCAGATCCAAGGGGAACAGGATCAATGATCCTGATCAGTGAGAGTGCATAAACTGATTCCCATTCATCAGGGAAATGTTTCCTGAGTCTTTCAATCAGATCATGGGAAAGGGAATAGACAAGATGGGAATTTCCGTATTCATAAATGGAACGTTTACTGTGATGTGCTTCAACTACACCTTTCTCTGTTATTCTGCCAATGTACTTGGAAACCTTTCTTAAATTCTTTGTTGATCTGTCATACCTTGTTGTTGCCCCATAGAGGTAATAATTCCCGTTGAGAAGTTTGGGTTCAAGTGGTATTCCCCCTTTTACTTTTCTCCTCAGAGCCGATTTTCCTTACCCACTCTTCCATATACCCTATGGGGTATATATACACATAAATGTTTACATTCAAGAACAATGGGGAAAGGATGTTTTCATGGATTGAATTGGATCTATACCCTATAAAGTTGCGATGTTAGGGTTTCAAATATAGAGTTAAAACTTTTAAAGACTTATAATTTAAACATGCAGATTATTATTAGTGATCAGTTAAGTCTGGCTGGGAAAATAGCGAGTGGAATTCTCTTGGCTAGAAATGAAGTAGTAACATTTCTGGAAGATGATGATTTATATTGCAAAGACAGAATAGAACATATTCTTCGTTCTTTTAGAGATAACAAAGACCTGGACTATTATCATAACAGGGCAGTCCATTTCAGAGCACTTACATTTTTGCTCAAGAAACCTAAAATTTGTTCCGTAAAGTCAGCACAAGTTCTACTTGACAACAAAGATAAGAATGACGGAGATATAACTAAGGCTGCTGAATATAAGCTAAACAAGTATCAGGCAGATTATAATCTTAGCTCAATGGCATTCAGAAGGACATTCATATCAAATTATATTGAAATCTTATCAGACCTTGGAACAAGATACATTGATTCCTTTGTTTTTTCTGTAGCTCTCTACAAAGGTAATTCTATTATTATAGATTTTAGAACAGATACATTAATACGCACACACTCTCTGAATGCCTCTTAGGCTGTAGAAACGGCAGAAGGACCAGAAAAATTGTAAGATACAGTAAGGATATTGAAAAACTCAAGATAGCTTTTGATAAGATGGAAATTTCAGGAAGAAGATTTGTAGAGCACTTTTCCCTCTCGTGCGGCTTAGATGACCTAATAAAAGGAGGTAACATTCCACGACTTGAAGTTGCCTTAAGTTTAACAAGACTGCTAAAGGTTTATGGTAAATATTTTTTCAAAGGCGATGTGTCGATTAAAGCAATAATATATATTATAAGTCGAGATTTAATGCGGATATTAGTTAGTAAGTTCCACAACTTGTAAAAATGTAGCAATTTTGCCGTAATAACACATACAACATGACGAAAGTTTCTGATTTATATTCACAGAATCTAGCTTTACAATCCTAGAAGGTAAATATAAATGAGTAGAGAGCATCATCTGCCGTGAAAGGTGTCATTCTTCATGGAGGCCAAGGAACACGTCTTCGTCCTTTAACCCATACTGGCCCCAAGCAGCTTATAAATATTGCTGGAAAACCCATATCTCAATGGGCACTTGAGAAACTCATAAGAATGGGGATAAAGGAAATTGCAATAATCCTTGGAGAAAATAATCCAACAAAGGTTATTGA
>JAJZXT010000157.1 GCA_021806355.1 Thermoplasmata archaeon | reverse complement strand
GATAACTGCAATCTTCAAATCCCAGAATTTGGAGGAGATGATGAAACTCCAGACAAAGATTACAAACCTTGTCAATATTTCAAGGAAGTATGGACAACTGTCTGCAAATTACGTCCTTGTGAAAGCGCTTCAGGGATATGATGTGGGAAGCCCCAGGGAACCAATCTTTCCTCTATCTGAAGACCAACAGAAAGAGCTTTCTGAATTAGCTATTAAAATAGTTCATGAATGAACGTAATCAGAAAACTAATTTTTTTCTATTTGCCTTGAGAGCCTCTTCTGCATTTTCAACGTTATCATTAGCCACTTCTATGACAGTCCCACTTTTAACAAACAATGGAATCCTTGAGATCGGTTCCTCTACCACTATCCATTTTGGTCCATCCATTGCTTTCTTATCGTAAAAATCGACCCATTTTCCCATTGGAATATAAACTGTTCTTTTTCCGGTTTCGTTGAATATGGGTGCAACGAGTATCTTATCACCAAGCATGTATTCGTCGTCAATGAACTGACAGCCTGGATCCTCTGGGAACTCAAGTACAAGTGGTCTTACCAATGGTTTCTTTATCTCTAAAGACAACCTAGCCTCCAAAATTATGTAGGGGATAAGGCTGTACCTGAGTCTAACAAGGTTACCAAACGCATCGACAATTTCATTGTCATAATTCCATGGTTCCCTAGGTGTCGTTCCATGAAGTTTGAAATGGGAAAATAATGCCCCCATTGCCACCCATCTTATGTATAGAAGCCTGTCAGGCTTTCCTGCGAAGCCTCCTGTATCGAACGCTGTAAATATAGTCCCACTCATTGAAGCAGAAAGAGCTGATCTGAGTGCGGTTCTCATCCCTTCCCATGTGGAGCTGGAGTCTCCGCCCCACTGTATTGGATAATTGTGACTTAATACGGACCCTGATCTTCCCCATACCATCCCCTTTCCCCTGGCAGATTTTACGCCTTTGAAGGCCGACATCTGATAAAGATCACCCATGAGGTTTCTGATCAGATAACCTGGATTACCGTTAACATCGACAGAATCTGTCGGAATCGTCTCCCCGAAATCTGTCATCACCGCATCCGCATTCGACCTGACCATCAAATTCTCAATCAGCTTTGAATATTTTTCAAAACACTCAGCTTTTGTGAAATCAACCATTCCTCTCTTCGGTTTATTTGGGTTCCCGTCCTGATTTGGAACGATCGCAATGTTACCATTTTCGTCTGTGAGAAGACAGTTTTTCATTTCCTTTGCAATATTTCCATTCAGTAAAACGTAAGGGTTCACCCAGAGACACAGTCTTTTTCCATTCGCTTCGAGAAAGTTCCCAAGTTCATCATCTTTCTGGTAATTTGATCTGTCCCATTGGAATTCACATGCCTGTGTCACACCCGGGATGTAGTCCTGCAACCACTGTGGATCCATGCTTATCACGTCAAGTGGAATTTTGCTCTTTCTGAAAGATGACAGAATACCAGATACCTCTGAAACTGATCTGTAACCTATTCCTGCCCATCTGCTCACCCACATACCAAAGCTCCACTCCGGGGGTAGTTCTGGGACTCCGAACATGTGCAAATATTCCTGTAAAATCTCAACGGGAGTTCCAAATAGAATATAAAATGAAAATGACTTCGCTGGAAGGGTGATCATGATTAGACCTTCCATGGTCTGCCCGAAGTCAAATTTCATCGGGACATACTCCGGAATAACGATTCCAACACCTGCGTTGCTGAGGAAGAATGGGATACCTTTGTATACCTCCTCTGCTCCCAGACAGTAGTTATCATGCGGGAATGTGTAAATCGTTTTTCCCCTTTTATTGAACGTGGTAAAATTCTCACCGAGTCCATATATACCGTAGTTCGAGGGTATCCGGAAGGATATTCTCATCATTTCATTCTCAGCGGAAACTGTCATATTTTCATAAAATTCATCGCCAAGGCTGAGGAATCCCAGCTGATCGCCTGGCGCAAATGGAGAGAGTATCATTTCACTCTCTTTATTCACAGTCAGTGAAAATTTCTCTTCTCTTGCAGGAAGTGTGACAGAATATCCCGCCTTTTTTGGCCCTTCTGGTTCCTTGTGGGGAATGGATAAACCTTGTAATTCATCTCCAGCATCAATTTCCACCTTTATTCCTACGCCATCAATTATTGTTACCTTGATATCCATTTTTGAAGTTTTGAAAGTTGTAGATGTTATATCAGACAGAATTTCGTTAATAAAACCTGCACTTGAGAACATTTCACCTTCGAAGAATTTTCTTATTTCAAAGTCCCTCAGATTTTTCATTTGTGGATATCAGGAATCCGGATAAATTGATTTCTAGCCTTCAAAATATTGGACCAGCATAATATTTTAGTACTTTTCTAACCTACCTCCTTATTGTTATCAAAGGAAGATCCTATTCTTAAGATACGAGGGCTATCACTTGGTTATGATAGTGATGCCGGGGTGGTTATTGCGGTTGATAATTTATCCCTCGATATACCGAAGGGAAAGATATCCGCTGTTGTCGGAGAATCTGGCTCAGGTAAATCCACACTTGCCAATGCTATAATGGGTTTTATAAAATATCCAAACGTTAAACTTTCTGGTTCCATTTATTTTCATGACGAGAATATTATTTCAATGGACACAGTTCATCTTCGGAAAATTAGAATGGAAAAAATAGCTATAGTACCGCAGGCCGCCATGAATTCACTCAACCCTGTCATGAAGATCGGCGATGAGATCCACGATATTATAGCCGCCCACAGAAAGGTGACACCGGATGTTGAAAAGCAAATGGTTTCTGCTGCTCTGGAGATGGTTGAGCTCCCTGATTATGTTCTGAATTCATATCAGAATCAAATAAGTGGTGGAATGCGGCAAAGGGTCATGATCGCAATTGCAACGATTCTCGATCCTGAGATCATTATACTCGATGAACCGACAACTGGTTTGGATGTTATAGTCCAGAAAAATATACTTGACATAATCAGGAAGATTAACGAAAAGAAAGGGATCACAGTGCTCCTCATTACCCATGATATTCCCGTCGCATTCTATCTTTCTGACTTTACTTCGATAATTTATGCCGGAAAAGTTGTTGAGGATGGAGAAAGGCAAAATGTTGTCAAAAACAGACTTCATCCTTATACAAACCTGCTGATTGAAAGCGTTCCATCCATGACCGGTCACGCCGAGAGGCTTGCCACAATACCCGGTGAAGTGAAACCGATTATGGAAAACCAGAAGTTTTGTTCTTTTGTTGAACGATGTCCCTTCGCGATTGAGGAGTGCTCTACCGTAGAATTGGAAGATTTTAATGAGAAGGAAGAGAGCGTCCGATGCCATAGGTACAATCCATCTTTGAAGGATAGATTTGCCGGGAAAAAATCCCAAGAGATTGAGCAAGAGAGTTCGTCATTCTCTAAGAATATCATCTCTCGATTTGCCACTATTGAAAATCACCGAATTGAGCTTGTTGATCTTGTTAAGAAATACACTGTTGGAAGGGGGTCAACTAAGCATGACATAGATGCCCTCAACGGAGTGAACATCAAATTGGAAACTGGTAAAATTGTTTCCCTTGTAGGAGCTTCCGGAAGTGGCAAAACTACTGTTGGAAAGATAATACTATTTGATGAAAGGGCAACTTCCGGAAAGTATTTATTTGACGGAAAGGATGTGACTCACATCAAAGATCGAGGGGTTAAGAATATCCGTAGAAAAGTCCAGATGATCTTTCAGGATCCTTTTTCATCTCTCAGCCCGATCCACCAGATTGGATATCAGATAGAAAGGCCTTTAATTATTAACCACATGAGCACGAGAGAAAATCTTAAGAAGGATATCCTCGAAATGCTTAATCTCGTCGGACTCAGACCCGCGGAAAGTTTTGTTGATAAGTTTCCACATGAATTGTCAGGAGGACAACGGCAGCGCGTCAGTATAGCGAAGGCATTGTCGGTCGGTGCAAGAATACTCGTAGCCGATGAACCTGTGTCTATGCTTGATGCCTCAGTCCGAGCGGAGATATTGAATCTTCTGGCAGACCTCAGAGATAGACTCAAAATTGGTATTCTGTACATTACCCATGATTTGTCAACTGTGAGATATGTAGCTAACCGTATCTATGTGATGAATGCTGGAAACGTAGAAGAAGAGGGCACCTGGGACCAAATTGCCAACAATCCCATAAAGGAATATACCAAGAAACTTCTGAATTCTGTAGTTTAAGATTCTTCATTAC
>JAJZXT010000145.1 GCA_021806355.1 Thermoplasmata archaeon | reverse complement strand
ATAGATTCAATACTTTCCGCGTTTTTACAACCCTTAAATATTCCTGATAGTAACGTTTCAACTTATCTACCGAAAATGAATGGTGAAACAATTGCAAAATTGCTTGAAAATTCACAATTAGCTTTAAAAAATTTCAAAGAAGAAGATAAAGAGATAGGGCTTTACTCTGACTTGAAATTTCTCAAAAATGATCTTTATGATAAAAAAAAGATAGCTGCTAGATTATCAGAAGTTAAATTTGCGTTTAATTTTATACTTTTATGGTTGAAATATATTAACTTACTCTATGTTATGCCATTATTAAAAGAAAATCCCTTGTTAGTAGGTTCAGAAAACAATGATGTTAAAACATTCATCAAAGAAATAACCAGCTTTGAAATGGATTTAATAGAATCGATAAAGAAATTACAGTGCACAATATGAATAGAACCTCCCACGTTTCTCCTTGCCTATCAGTGCTGTTATGTAAAAGAACTCAAGCCTTTTTAGGATCTTGCAGTTAGGTGCAACAATCCCCTCGTACTTCAAAATATATTGAATTTCCCTTAATCTGAAATAATGGCTAGGCCTTGAATTGAGTATCCTGAGTATGGCCTGATCCAGATAATCCAGTGATACGTCAAGTTCGATACGAAGGCTTTGAATACTTGTTTTAATATCCGAATTATTCATCTTTCACTCACTTCCAGTCAATGAAAAGCCAAATTCACGAATTCCCATTCCTTCATTTTTAAATAAGATTTGTATTTTGGAAGGAATTGGATAAAATCTCCATCCCGAAATGCCTTCCCCCTTGTATCTGACTGCGTACCATACTTCCTGCCTGAGGTTTTTAAGCCTTAGGAATTGTTCCGGAGACTTGGAAATTCTGTAACGATCCTTGAGATTAGTCGATTTACACTCAATAATGCAGTTGAATTCGCTTAAAATCACATCTCCTTCTTCGTTGCTTCTGCCCAACCTCGCAGAGATGCCCATCTCTTTCAATATCCTCACGAGTTCCCCCTCATATTTTTTTCCATTCTTACGATTATTCCGTATTCTTGTTATTTTTGTTACTGGAGTAACAGATTTTGTTTTGCTTACGAATTTACTCAATTTCACTACCCCCTAATCTTCCTCTTTTGACACAATCTCTCAAAAGATTCACCATGTTTGTTTGATATGGCCTCACTATCCACTCTCCTGGCCTGATTGATTCCAAGGATGGATATACCCGTCTGGCGAATTCTTTCCCTGCCTTATCTCCATTTTTTATCAAGGTAACAAAACTCCGGAAAATGCGAGGCATGTCCGGATATCTCCTCTCAATCTCTCTGATGAATTCTTCTGGAGCTTCCCTGGAAAGATCCAGCCAGTCTTCAATGCCGAAATGCATCTGGATCATTCCCCTACCTCTTTTTTTATTCCAATCAATGAAAAAAGCTCTACCTCAGTTTCATCCAATGGTTTGCGTATTTCTATGATTTCGTCTATTTTCCATTTCCTTTTTTCAACACATTTTGGGCAATATGGGTCATAATTCAAATAGAAGTCCTGTTCTGCCTTAAATCCCATAGAACAGTTCTTTTCCCATACAAACCCACAATTCAAGCATGTTACTTCAGCAAGTGTCATTTTACCACCCCCAATCTTGATATAGGAACTCTTGCGCTATTCTCTGCAGTTCTTGACCTAGTAAGGGGAGATCTGATACGATGCTGTCAGCTATGGAATATGTAAGTTCGGGCCTATCCTTTTCAGGCAAGAAAATAATGAGTTTCTTCCCCATTCCTTTCATGAATCCGGCTTCAATATGGCTTGATTTTCCTGAAGGAAGTATCAGCACGCACACGTCAGATTCAAGCATTCCGATGTAATCGGATCTGAATGCATTCAAAGCAAGGTCATGATGAAGAATTGCACTCATTTCAGATATCTCCCAGTTTTCCCAGTCAACGTCAATCTGGTCCCAATTGAAGGCAGTCTCCTTTCCTCTTGTTGAGATGGTGTTCCGGAAATCATAAACTTCATGCCCTTCCTTTCGTATGAAATCGACAACCGACTGATAATACGAATTTCTCCAACTGGATGCCGTGTATATTTTCATTTCAAAGCCTCCTCTATGTCCGGCCCCCAGGTCAGTACTATCTCACAGGGGCCTAACTGCAGGACGTCATTTTTCTTACAGCTCCTAATGAGACTTTTATTTCCTTTAGAATCTATCAGATATAGAACGAATTGGTACTTATTCCGGCTGTATGACAAAATATATTTTTCATTGGCAGGGTTAACAGGGTTAATGTTTTGGGTTAACGGGTTAACTCCCTTTGTGTGTGAAAGTTTTTGTGTTAATCCTCTCAGGAATAGAAACTCAGATGCAGTACCGGGTTTCAGGAGCTGCTGGTAATGTTCGCAACTGTCAGCAGGCCTGTATGACCTTTTTGTATCCATCAGGTTGTGATGATTGCATACAGGGCATATTCCCATCCAGTATCCATTCTCATATGTTCCCGATACTTGGGAGAACCTTCCATTCTGGTTAACGGGTTTACGGTTAACGCTTGGGTTAACGTTAACCTTGCCAGTCTTTGAAGCTCTCCTATTCCTCATATACTCAGCCATCTTTGCTGGGTCCTTATATGGCATCAGAGTCACCTTTCCATTCTATTTTTCCAGTCATAAGAATCTTGGAATACTCTTCCCTTACCTGTCTTGCAAGGTTAGGATCTGTGATTTTTGGGGAAAACTTACAGAAATAACCTTCTCTGAGATCTTCTGTCAAAAAATCCTCTTCAATTTCCTTAAGGAATAAATCATGATTGAATTGAAGATTATTCAGGCCTTTACCAACAAGGAAGAAGTGTGGTTGTGGTATTTCATACTTCCCATTTTTCTTTATAACTCCAATATTTCTCAATATTTGTTCTGCTTTAGGAGATAGTTTATTGCCATCTCTTTTGATCAAAGTTCTTCCTTCAATCGTGAAGAATTTCTGTATTTCTTCATCTCTTTTCATTGCATCCATAAAATCCAAAGAAATTCTTCTCTCTATATGGCCCTCAAAATACATTTTCCTAAGATAGAATGCGGGATATTCTTCATTGATTTTCTGAGATCTCCTGATTTCTTCTTTCTGTTCTATGTCTATCATCAATTTCTTGTACTCTTCCTGGTAAATGTTTAGATCTGACTTGATCTTCAATATTTGGACCTCTATCTCATGCAACTTAAAATTGTCTATTTTCTGCATTGCATCAATAGCATCATTGAGCGTCTTTGAAAGATTCAGATCATTTGCTTTGTAGAAATCATAATTTGTGTCAGTCAATGTTACCGAAGTAGTCCTCCTCTTCTCTTTGTTTACTTGAGGTCTTCCTCTGCTCATGACAACCACCTCAAAATAAAATTAGAAAAAGAAGAAGAAGAAGAAGAGAAGAATATGATTATATATATTATATATATAATTAATTCTTTAAAAGATAGAGAAATACTGCATTTTTTTGATATCATAATTTTTAATTTCATATATACGTAATTCATTAACATAGTAAATTTCAGTGTTTCCAAGAGATAAAATTTCTTTGAATTACGTATATACAAAAATACGACATCGGAATTTACTGGGTTTCCCATCAGTAATGCCTCCTCTGAATTGTCTTATGAACGTTCTTTTCATGTATGTTCTCGTTGTATTTTTTGTCCATGGTGAGGGTTATTCTCAATTGGATAGGATTCGAGGATATTCTGTGGCAATCCTTCGGATGCCTGGACTCCCATTTAACGAGCTCATCGTTTGCCTGGACAGGATCCCAGAAGAACAACCAGGAGACCTTTTCGGGGGAAACGATCTCTCCATACATCCCGTCCATATATCTATCGAGACGGGTCTGGGGGTCTGGGATCGACCGGAGGTCGAATTGTTCATCCATTATTCAAGCACCTCCAAAAGTTCACTGAAATTCCTGGGTTCAACTAAAAACTCCTTCTCGTATTCTTGTTTCAGTTCCTTAATTAATTTCAAGGGTATTTTTTTATGGAGCCTCTCTATTGTGTCCTGCATTAGAAGATTGAGATCACTCATCAAACTCTACCTCCAAAATATATTTCAGAACTCTTAAATTGCGGTAAAATAACTATTTTAGATATGGGGCTTTTACTGAAAATCCGGGCAGCCCCATTAGATGAATCTATATTTATTAATGCATTCTCATCTTGGTATAATTCAGAAGACAGGTATCTCCACACTGTCCAAGGAAGTTGAGATAATTAATCATTCTGTTCGTTTA
>JAJZXT010000061.1 GCA_021806355.1 Thermoplasmata archaeon | reverse complement strand
TTCCGATCTTTCCAGCTGAGTTGTGCAATGGTATCCTTTGGTCCCTGTCACTCAACCCTCCTAGAAGAACAATTCCTATTGTAGGATGGGCAGTTGCTTCAACGTATTTTTCGTCAAACGCCATTAATGCCAAATTAGTTCTCACTTATTGAATTTTCACACAGAAGGATGTTTTAGAGATCTATCTAAAATCCAACACAATCAACATGCAGGCAATTGTTCATTTCATCGGTCAAGGAGACCCCGAATTTTGTATTGTTTCAGCAGGTGGAAAAATCCTATCGAGATTCAATCTTTTATTGATGCAAAAAATGTTCATTTTCGCTTTCAAAAAAGAGATCAATGTGTGCGAATATTTACAGTCCAAACTATTACCAAGAGAATAAATAGCGATTCATAATTTACCGTTGGCTTAGGAGTATGGATAATTCTGAAAAGCAGATTTTAGATTGTTTAAAGATTGATTCGGCTGAAAAACTCTTTTCTGATATTCCCCAGGATTTAAGGATATCATTGAAAGGGATCAAGAATGGGATTAGCGAAATGGAGCTTTTATCCGAAGCTTCATTGAGAGCTTCCAAGAATTCCCGAGGAATGATAAGCTTCCTTGGCAATGGCATATATGATAGATTCGTCCCTGCCTCTGTCGATTATGTTATTGGGCGAAGTGAGTTTCTCACTGCCTATACCCCATACCAACCGGAGATGTCCCAGGGCATGCTTCAATCACTTTTTGAATATCAGAGCCTGATATGTGACCTCACCGAGATGGATATCACAAATTCATCAATGTATGATGGATCAACAGCACTTGGGGAAGCTATGAGAATGGCTTACAGGATAAACGGAAAGAAGAAGGTTCTTGTCCCTGAAAATATTCTCCTGAATCATCTAAGCGTTCTAAGGAATTACGCGTCAGGAATATACCCTGAATTTGAATTTTATAAAATGGACAATGAAACTGGTGAGATTTCTATTGAAGACTTAGAATCACGGATCGACGATGATTGCTGTTGTGTGATAATATACAACCCCAACTGCTATGGTATTGTAGAGAGCAAGATAAACGAGATTGTTTCTTTAAAGAAATCTGCGCTATTATTGTATTATTATGATCCAGTATCTCTTGGGCTCCTCAAATCTCCAGGAGAGTTGGGTGTAGATATTGCTATTGCTGAAGGACAGGGCATTGGGATTAACCAGAATTTTGGTGGACCTACACTGGGCCTTTTTTCCTTCATGAAGGAATACGCAAGAAAATCGCCTGGGAGAATAATAGGGAGAACTACTGATAAAAGTGGAAAGACAGCATATGTTATGACTTTGCAGACCAGAGAGCAGCACATAAGAAGAGATAAGGCCACAAGCAATATCTGCACAAACCAGGCGCTCATGTCTATTGCATCTTCAGTCTATTTGTCAATAGTGGGATCAAAAGGCCTGAAAAGAATTGCTTCAAATAACTTTGCAAATGCTAAATATCTTCAAAAAAAATTGTCCAATGCGGAGGGAATCGATCCCTGCTTTTTTAAGGGTACATATTTTTCAGATGTCGTAGTTGGACTTAAAAAGGAAGTTGATGTTGAGGAAGAACTATTGATTAAAAATATATTAGGCGGAAAAAAAGCCTCCTCAGTCCTGAACGCCATCCCTGAGAAGGATACTGTACCCCATTTTTTTACTGTGACGGAGAAAAGAACACACGATGAGATAGACTTTCTTTCTGGAACTCTTGAGGTGATGAAATGAGTTACCATCAGGCAGTGTATGATGAGAAATTATTGAATGAAATCAGGTCAGAAAACAATTTTAAGTTCAAAGACGCTGATGAACCTGATTTACCGAAAGAAATTGTAAGAAAGGAATTGAAGTTACCAAATGTGGCTGAATTCGATGTAGTAAGACATTATACAAGATTGTCCCAAATGAACTATTGCGTTGACCTAGGAATTTACCCGCTGGGTTCTTGCACCATGAAATTCAACCCTAAGTTCGCGGACAAGATTGCATCTTTTGATGAATTCAACGGTTCCCACCCATTTCAGCATGAATCCACAATTCAGGGAACCCTGCAGATAATGTATGAATTGCAGGAATATCTTAAAGAAATCTCTGGAATGGAAAGAGTTTCTTTACAACCTTTGGCGGGGGCACAGGGAGAATATGCATCTTTGCTGATAATAAAGAAGTACCTTGAAGTAGAAGGAATGTCAGAGAGAACAGAGGTTATTATTCCTGATTCTGCCCATGGAACAAACCCGGCTTCTGCCTCAATGTCCGGATTTTCCATTGTTGAAATTCCCAGCGACAAGGAAGGAGGTATAGATATTGAAGCTCTCAAGGAAGCTCTTGGACCAAAGACTGCTGCTTTTATGATAACCAATCCCAATACGCTTGGAGTGTTTGAACCAAAAATTAAGGAAATAGCTAAGCTTGTCCACTCTGCAGGAGCATTGCTGTACTATGACGGGGCAAATTTCAATGCGATAGTGGGTATCACAAACCCCGGAAAAATGGGTTTTGACCTTGTCCATTTTAACCTTCACAAGACTTTTGCAACACCACACGGAGGAGGGGGCCCCGGAGCTGGACCCATAGCTGTAAACAGAAAGTTGATGGATTTCATACCAACTCCTTTTGTAGACAGAGATGAAAAAAAATATTTCTTTAATTATAATGTAAACAGATCAATCGGGAAAATCTCCGGGTTCCATGGATCTT
Source organism: Thermoplasmata archaeon (assembly GCA_021806355.1). Lineage (GTDB taxonomy): Archaea > Thermoplasmatota > Thermoplasmata > Thermoplasmatales > Thermoplasmataceae. The sequence continues at coordinate 1,600 of JAJZXT010000061.1, read as the reverse complement.
TTATAAATCTTCTTAGAGCCTGGGCATACATCAAGTACCATGGAAGTGACGGAATGCATAATAATACAGTGCACGCCGTAATGAATGCGAATTATATATCCGCACGGCTTAAGGGGAAATATGAAAGCGTTTCGGCTTCCTTGAAGAAACATGAGGTCGTAGTTTCGTCTGAAAAAACCGGAAAGAAAGCCATGGATATAGCTAAATTTCTCATTAACAACGGCGTTCATTCACCAACGGTGTATTTTCCGCTCATTGTTCACGAAGCTTTGATGATCGAACCAACTGAAGATGTCAGCCTTGAAGAACTGGACAGATTTTGCGATCTCATGATAGAGGTGCTGGAGAAGGATGTTTTATATCTTCAGTCGTTGCCTGATGTTTTGCCTATAGGCAGAGCCGATGAAGTGAAAGCTGCAAAAGACTTATGCTTGAAGTGGAATTAATAATTTAGACTGTCCTATACCTCTTTAATGATACCTCAAATATTTCTCCCTCTGACCCCAGAAGATTCAAAGCCTCATCCACCTCATTTTGTGATATTCCCGCTTTGGCCAATTCAGCGATTATATCCTCGTATTTTATTCCCAACGGCTCTGTTTGTGAAATTAGAAATGCCTTGATACCGTCCTTTGCTTTTGATATATTTTGAGATATTTCCTGATTTGCTAAAAGGGATAAAAGAATCTCTTCAAACTTTGAATAATCATAATTTGTGTATTGCTTTACTGCCTTAAGAATCCCTTCAGCCTCGTCCGGGTTTAACCCTGATGCTGTCAGCAGGTTTTGGGTTATATCTGGTTTTCTCTGGGCTTCCTTTATTCCGATTATCCTTCTCCTGCAAAGATATGCTGTTCTCATATTCCAGAAATTGATACTGCTATCGTCCGATTCGTATATTAATTCTGGATTGATGTTAAAAAATATCTTGCCATCTTCCCCCTTGTAATGGCTAACCCTTCCCATCACGGAAACGTTTTGGTTTGCCTCAATTTTGTCGATCTGCATTTTAACGTTCTGATTGAAATCTCGCTCAAAAAATGAAAGATAAAATGCTCCTGTTGGATCAGAAACTGTCAATCGAACCGATTTTTCATCGTTCCTGACATTCGTTACCTTGCCGGCAAAGAAGATTCTCCTTCCACACGATCCCAATGGTGTCAAAAACATGGACTTTATCTTGTCACCATCTGAGATCTCCTCTATTATTGTGGTGTCCCTCAACTCTTTTGAAAAAATCCATCTTGCCGGCTCTCTTTTAACTCCCTTCATAGAAACTCACTCTCCGTTATATTCTTAAGTGATTTATTTTCATCAACACTCACAACCGAGATTGAACTGGCCCTAATGCTCATGCCCATGGTATTCTTGGAAATGTTCCCTTCTATTTTCAGCGCTTTTCCCATTATTGAGTTTTCGATGCGCTCATGAATCTCCTTTTTTAGAGGCGGCCTTCTTTCGTTGGTCAAATCTCCATCTTTTATCTTAGTGATTGCCTTAATAGATTCTAACCCTGAAGTTACTGAAATAAATCCGGTACCATCATCAACGGTGAAATAAGCAAAGATATCATAATAGAACCCTGACTCCGGGTGCGTCT
>JAJZXT010000102.1 GCA_021806355.1 Thermoplasmata archaeon | reverse complement strand
ATTGATGATCTTATCCATCATTATTATTGCTTCTTTTGGCAGTTGAACAGTTTTATAATTTGACTTCTTTTCCGCCATTTAAGTGTTATTGATAACAGATATATAAGCAACCATATCTGCTTTACAAGCGTTATCTTCCGGCGAAATCTTTTTTAACATCTGCATACTGCGATTACGGGTGAATAAATTTGGTGACTGAAGAACAAAGAGTGCATATGGGACAGAATGTAAAAGATATTGCTTGGCACTATTATGCCGGATTGAAAGGGATATCACTAACTGATGCAAAAAAAGAATTTAGTGAACGTTTGTTTGCTAATGACATTCTTGTGGATACAGCTCTCAGAATGGCAACGACTGAAGTATTTGAAGTTTTGAGATAATAGATTCTTAACATTTTCAAATACCTCAATCTAATTTTTTAAAAAGATGTAGTTGTGATACTACTTTTACCAGCAGGCCAAAATTACCAATCGTCACAAGATCTGAAAGTAATAAATTAGGAAGGTGATTTCCATGACGCTTATCAAGCATATCTTTGAACCCTACAAAATTATTTTTTAAAAAATTTAGATTTCAGTGATTTTATTGTTTTATCGGCCTTATTTTTATGTAAGTATTTTTCAAGATTAATTATGCGGTGTCGATCAGCTATAATTCGTTCTGTAAGTGTATTAAAGGCTTTTCCAGTCCACTCTAATTTTATTGGGTATGAAGCAGCAGGTGTCATATTTTCAGCGTAAACTTCAACCTTAACTATGAAATTCATCGGGGGGAAATTCTTCATTATCAAAAAGAGGTTGTCCATTGAAAAAATAATGAAAAAATGTAAATAAGGTGCAAAAAAATATTTTAAAAATCCTATAAGATTGACAAATCAGCAATTAGAACCAAGGTTAACTCTGATGTTAGAGTAATAAGTAAACATACCTTATAAGGGATATTTGAGACCTAAATAGGTATAAATATAAGAATGAACATGTTATCACATCTGAAATGGTTAATATAGCTATCACCAAGAGAATATTTAGAGCTCACAAACAAGAAAAACTATATCAATCGAAAAATTTTGGAATAGCATCAATGTTTCATAGAAAAACCGGAAATAATTTTGATAACATCGTATTTTATTATGGAAATGTGAGTGTCAAGAAATATGTAAACATTCAGGCTGAAAGCGCATATAAGCTAGTAACATATAAGCTAGTAAGATCCACTAATAAAGGGTACCAGAATGAATAACTTTGTTGAAGATTTATTAACGAAAAATTACTTTGACAACGTTGAGAAAATTCCATTAACTCTAGGCATTGAAAGAAAGGCTTTAGGTGCGTATTATACTGATAGGCATATAGTGGAATATATTTTGGACAGCTTAGATATCAATCAAGAATCATACGTCCTTGACCCTTCTTGTGGATGTGGATCATTCATTTTACCATTATACTCCAGAAATCCTGGTAATATTTCAGTAAATCTAAACAAAATATACGGAGTTGATATAGATAAAAAGGCAATTGATTTTACTGTTGAAACCATTTTAAAAATTTCTGGCAAATTACAGAAAAATGAAATTTTAAATCATTTCATTAATGATGACTTTATCTTCGAATCTCCAATTAAGATGGAAAATTATGATGAGTTCATCAATATTATTTATAGTGGTGGATTCCATTTCATAATTGGTAACCCGCCTTTCAATCTAAATATCAAACGAAATAAGTTGCCTACCTTAAGTAACAAAAATCACCTTGATATTGCGAAGAAGTCAAAAAATATACCCATTTATTTTATACTAAAGGGACTAGAAATTCTAAGGAAAAATGGCGTTCTTGCATTTGTATTACCAAAGACATTGCTTTATGTTGGTAGATACAATGAATTCAGGTCTTACCTGTTGAATAATTTCACTGTACTTAAAATAGTTGAAATTGGCATAAAGTTCAAAGGAGTTAGGGGCGAGCAAATGATCCTGTTTATTAAAAATAGGAAGCCAAGAAAGAATTCATCCATTGAATTCTCAAACATTTCTATACAGCCCCCGTATCAATCTGAAAACACCTTCAGAGTAAGGCAGGCTTATTTTACTTCAATGAAGGCTCTACCAACAATGGAAAGCAATAATGTACATCTAATAATCAAAGAGATTAATGAAAAACATCTTAAATTAATAGATATGTCTAAAATAAGCGTATTCAGAGGAGTATCATTAGGCAAAACCAGTCTTAAAACAATTCCATATCCAACGAATGGAGATATACCAAGCAATGCCTTTATCAGTGGAAAATGCATATCTAAACTGTCACTTAGGAGCCTTATAATTGCCGATAGTTATAACACATCTCAACCAAGAGTATCAAAATTACGCAAGCCTAAAATAGTTTCCCAGAACATTTATTCATCTGAATCTGGATTAATATCCTATTTGGACATGCAGGGGATTCCAACAGCAGAGACGGTATCAAATATATTTATGGAAGATATGGAACAACTAGCATATGTTTTTGCACTACTAAATTCAAAATTGATGAATTTTTATCTATCACAGTTCACTTTTTCTGGGTCGAAGCTCACAATGCATATGGATGGATATTATTTACGTCAACTCCCGCTGATATGGGATCCCGAAAGGGAAGAAACGTCAGATCTAATCAAGTTGGGATTAAATATTAGTAATAGCGAAACAAAGGACTATAAATTACATTTAGAAAATATTGACAGATTAGTCTATAGTTTATACGAAATCAGAGATGACCAACGCAAAGTGATTGAAGCAGTAATGAGAAAGACGTTATCCAAGAAAAGTATATGGTGAAATTAGATGGCTAAGCAAAAACTGAACACACTGAGCGGAAGTGACTGGCTAAAGTATTCATTCAGTATATGGAGAGATATTAAAAAAGGACCAATAGACAGTGATGTTTCCAACCCTGCCTCATACCCCGTAGAACTTCCTCAGAGACTGATTAAAATATTAACCAATCCCGGAGCACAAGTATTGGACCCATTCATGGGTTCCGGTTCTACAATTATTGCTTCAATAGTCGAAGGTAGAAATTCAATCGGAGTTGAACTTTCAGAAAGGTTTTTTGAGGAAGCAAAAAAAAGAACTGAAATGTTAACACTGGAAAGATTTTTCAATCCCTCAATCTCCACAAAACTATTCAATGGCGATTCAATGTATCTTGAAAGTTTTGTTGAAGAGAGCAGCATAGATCTATGTGTTACGTCACCTCCTTACTGGGACGTATTAAACAGAAAGAGAACTGCAGACAGAAGGGACACCACTAATTATTCCGACAGCCTTGATGATTTGGGTAACATTTCAGATTATGAGACTTTTCTTAAAAGATTATCTCTAGTATTCTCAAAAGTTCACACGGCCTTAAAGAAAGGCGGTTATTGTGTAATTATAGTAATGGACATTAGAAAAGGGGGAAATTTTTTTCCATTCCACTCAGATATTTCTAATTTTATGGAAAAAATCGGCTTTAAATTTAAGGACATTATTATTTGGGATAGGCAAAAGGAGTATAACAGTATGAGGCCCTTAGGCTATCCATACTCATTTGTAGTCAACAAGGTTCACGAATACATATTGATATTCCAAAAAAAAGAAACAGAGGGGAATTAGGTGTTTCCAGATCCAAAATTCTGTTATCTTTTAGGAATGATAGTTGGAAAGGGAAAAATTGTTAGAAAGAATGATGGTAATACAAAATTTATAATAGAATTACCACATAAAAGCCTAAGGATTAATGGAAAAGAAGCCTCTGTTTATGTGCAGGCCAGTGTCTTAAACATTAAAGAAACACTTGATCCTTTTCTATCAACCAGAATAAATGTCAATTCACTTGATCATAAAACCGAGTTAAGTTTTACCAAAAATGATTCAGATATGGTAACTATTGAAATTCTCAAACTTATTGGTAATATGGCAACATACAAGGATATGAGAATTCCACAGGATGTATTATTATATCCAAGCGATTTAGTAAAAGAATTTCTAATGGGAATTGCAGATGTAACCGCTCACATTCGTTCAAGCAATGCTGCATATGGTGATCCATCGGGCAACAGAGTTTACATTGAAATCCCAGAGAATTGGATGCTTGTTGTCGATACGGCCAACTTACTTAAGCGGATTGACATTCCTGTACAGAACATTGATTGGGCACATCCCAATTTTAGAGATTCAAAACTTGTTAAATACAATCAGGGAAATCATAATTTTTGGAAAAAAGAGCATCAAATAAAGATATACGCAGAAGAGTTCCAACCCGTTGGTTTCAGAATAAAGCACAAGGCAAGTAGACTAGCTGAATTAGCGAGTGAGAATATAAATGTTTGGAATGAGGGAAAACATAGGAAAGCGGTCAACATAAGGCAAGTACATCATAAATTCTACTGGGAAACAAATCTGAGGATACGTCCCAGGCCAAGCCATCCAATGGAGAATGATCCATTTATCCCAATACAAATTAGAGGAAGACATTATGATTCTTGGACACAAATCGCAGAAGAATTGGGTTACAAAAGGTGAATTAATTGAGTGAAATCGATCTTTATCCTTCCATCGAAGTATGGTTAAACAAACATCTGAAAGAAAAATATCCAAATTATGACGTAGAAACAACGTATAAATCATCGACGCACACTTTGGAAAATGTGATGAGAGAGCATGGCATAAACCTGAGCAAGGCATATTTGCTTAATATAAAGATAGATATTCTTGGGATTCTCAGAAAGAAGAACAATATAGAGTTAGTATTTGTAGAGGTTAAAGATGCAATGCTTACATTGAAAGACCTTGGTCAACTCTGGGGATATACTCAACTCATAAATCCAATCGAATCATTCTTAATATCTTCAAAAGGATTGGGCGTTTTATCTGAAATATATAACGTTCTAAATAGAAGAGATTTATTCGTATATGGTAGTAAAGGAGAGAGAACAATGAAAGCTGCTAAATGGTCTATAAATAGTAAATCAATTGATTACTCTACGTTAATTCCTCATTCTTAAATACCGTCTTAGATTTACCTGTTGTTAATCACATCGTTGAGTAATCTTTTAAGACATTCTTGATTTTTTGACTATATTTAGATGATCTAATTAGAAATTTTATTCATATAGTTTAATCAGGCTCAATCAATGCTAACCATTTAGACTCAATCTTAAAATCTAAACAATTTAGTTAAGGATGGAATTTAGTTAAAGTAATATTTAATAGCAATGTTTTTAAAAACGTCTCTTTCTTAAAAAGTATGACCGTGATATATCCCTAAATTCACTCATCTTCTCATTATCTAATTTTTTTTCAAGTATCTTTCTCTTTTCGAATGCTATATCAATTTGGTCCGTCATAGTGTCAAAGTAGTCTCCTGTCCAGTTTATACTTAATACATATATACCCGGGGTGGCCATATTTTCTGAAATTATTACAACCTTAATAACGAAGTCAGTCCTAGGTACTTTTTGAGTAGAGTTCATACCCTTTCCATAGAGAGTTTCCACAGTTAGATAAGTTAAACTTGCTTTTTCATGTGAATAAATGTCTTTACTTCTATAACCCTCCGTATTTATTAATTCCGTATTGAAATCTCCCGACAAGTTAGTTGTCATATCATATTTACTCCAGCTCCATGAGATTTTACTTATTGTTGCACCATCCCCATTTCGTATGATCTCTAAATCGACCTTACAGTTTTTTGCCACAGTTTTTCCAATATTATAGACATTGAACCCTATCTGACTATGTGAATACCCTCCATTGAAATCTGGAAAAATAATTAATCTTGGTCTCATAGCTTCTTCTTTATGTGCTGTATGATAAATCTGATAGTAAGCAGCGATTGCTAAAGTGAGTGTTCCCACAGCACTTATAATTTCAGCAATTGTTTGAATCAAAGTAATATTATCTCACTCTCCCCATAAACTCTGAAGTGTCCATGCCCGTTATCTGAGTATATATCGATGTTGTAAAAACAGATGAATGGCCTAACCATTGCTGCAGTATATTCAATGGCACATTATCCATTATGGCCTTGACTGCAAAAGTATGCCTGAACTTGTGTGCATGGATCCTTATTCCAGTCTCATTCTGAATTTTCTTCAAGTAAAGATCAACAACCTGCCTCTTCATTGGAAACAGAAGATCGTGGGAGTCCTGCCTTATGCTGTTCTCGAGAAGGTATTGCATGTATATGTCCCTCAGCTCAGGATGCATAGGAATGATCCTGTATTTTTCCCTTGGAAGGCCCGTACGCTTGTCCTTCCCCTGCTTCAGCGTGATCATACGGACCGTGTTCGTGGCCAGATTGATATCAGCTGGAGATATCTGGAGAACCTCATCAATCCGCCCTCCTGTCCTCAATAGAAATCTTGCCAGGAGAAAATACCTCTGGTGGTATCCTATTCTTTTAGGATCCTCATCCATCTTCCTTGAGATCTCATGGAAGATTTCTTCAATTTGCCCATCTGAAAAAAAATCAATGGAAAGATCCTTCCTGGAGGATTGCAGCATCATGTTCCTGGGAACAGGCAATGGCATAACATGACAATTCGTGATTGTTTATATAGGCTTTCTTTCCCTAATGGTTGGATATCGGAAGAGATCTCTGTACTGATTTATATACCATGCAAACCAAGACATGACAAAATGTACGTTTTGACATGTATTTACACCAAGCACTGCTGAAAGAAAAGGTCTGTTCCGATTTCTTGTTAAGAGGTAAGAGTGAAAGAGTCCCGGAATTCAAGTTTATGCATCTTGATTAGCAACTATTATTATTCGGTTTATTGTTTCCATCTGTGTGATAGGTTCCTTTTTGTTATACCTCGTATTTCAGAATTGGGTCATTCCAACATTTTTTACGCTTAGTTGGACCGCACTTGCAGTTAAGCTCTATAGGGATCTCCAAAAGAAGGCAGATCGGGATTATAATAACGCAGTAGCTGGAACTCAGACACCTCAAGGAGCCAATACCAAGTATTCAGATGAAACCATACGACGGGTTAAGGCATTTATGGAAGAAAGAATGCTTTATGCACAAAATTTTCGGGATAAGTCCATTAAGGACTCATACGTCGACCTAGTGCACAGTTTACAACTATGCCAGTACCTTCAGATCCTTTTGTCGTTGTCAATAGCCTCCTATTATTACCTTACCCTTCTCCAACTCTTTTCTTTGACGTTAATTCTGCAGGCTATTTTTTCTGCCATCTCAAATATTTTCCTTTTAGAAGTAAGACACAGATTTTATCCAAGGGAGATAAAAATAATTAAAGGATATAGGTAATTTTTCTCGATGGATATTAACACTGGGATTTAAGAGAATTGCTAACGCCCGGTAACTAAAATTAATAAGGAAATTATAATAAGAAAAGAAATAATTGAAAAATTGTAGAGATCGTTTATAGAATAAGAGCGTAGGATATGATACTGCAGTAACAAAAATAAAACTGGATGTGTTTTTAGATAAGCCCGAAAGCGTATGCCAATAAGAGCAATCCAGATCCCATCATGACATAGGAGATTGCTAAGTTAACGTTGCTTCTTTTTTCTCTTCTGTACATATATCATCTATCCTAATTTTCTATTTATCCTTTTCTTCTTCATGAAGGTATAATGCTGCCCCACCGCTCAATAAAGCAACTCCAACCCATATTATCCCTGCCATAATTTTAGTGAATCCAAATATATCTATAATCCCGTTTGCAGCAGGTATGGAGAATACTTCAAAGGCTGCAAGGAGTGATAAGAGGGTGGCCCCTCCAAACATTTCCTTCAGCCCGATATGGAAACCGTAGGATATCCCTTTCTTTTTCTGAACCTTCCTGGAAGAAGTTCTTCCGGATTGGGGGCTACTCTTCCCTCCACTTATCCTCTTAGCTGCCATTACGACATCCTCTTGGATATCTCCTGGATGAGCCACCTTGCATTGTTCATCACCCTGTCAAGGTTCTCCTTTCCTAGGCCCTTGTCTTTCGTTGTTCTGTCAAGCCATGCCTTGATGTATGCTGCAGAATCATCCTTGAAGTCAAACCCGAAATGGGATCCCACAAGATAGGTGGATAATTCAGCCTCGCTTTCTGCCTGGCCCCTCATGAGGTCATCCCTGTAAAGATGCTCCAGCCTTGCGTGTGACATCTCATGTATAAGAGTATGGAGAACGTTCACATCCTCCCCTGGTATTTTCATCACCACGATCTTCTGGCCCTCTCCGGAGTGGCCCGTATACCCCCTGGCCCCGTTGAATATGATGTCCTCCTCCACGGTATAGTGTTCCTGTGCTATTCCCTTCAGGGTTTTGTACAGCTCCCTGGCTGAAACAACATCCTCAATGGGAGTTTCCTTCCCGGGAATCGCATTGGTCTGTGATATGTCGTACACATCCCCTGTGCCGAAGTAATGGGCAAATCCATTTCCGGAACGCCTTAGTTTCTCCGCAACAAGCTCCGTTATGGCATCATCATCCAGGCCCTCATTCCTCTTTTCCTCTATGAACTTCTTCATCTTCCCTGGCATTTCCTTTGGCGGGATGCCGATGGGAAAGAGTACGTTCATGGACTTCGCATCTTCCTTAAGTTCCCTCCCGAAGTATCCCCATTCTGTCTTTGACCTTACAATGGTTGCCTTGGGATCCTGCAGGCCTATGAGCATGGAATTGAATGCGCTGTAATCCCCAAGGGTGCCGGAATACTTCCTCAATTCCAGCAAGAGCTGGTCGACTGTGCTCACTTTCGACAGGTCATCGAGGATTCCCCAGGCCTGCTTCTCAAGCTCTTCCACCGTTGGCCCCATTTTTGTGGCCACCACAGTTTTCTCCCTTACAGTCTTTGCTGAATCCATCCTTATGTGCTTGCTCTCTCCATTCTCATTCTTCTTTGTGATCCATTTTTCTGACATCTTTCATTCCTCCAAACTTTCAAATTTCCATTTTCGATTTTTCCATGTGGTTTGCTCTTAATTGGTTAATATTAGACATTGAAACATAGCGGGGCACGGGGCAGTGGAATTTGGCCCAGCAGTTTCCCTATTCTCCAATTGCCCCGCTCTGCCCCTCTAATATTCTATGCGACGTTGACTTGCTTACCTTAAGCTGCTTTGCTATCTGCCTCTCGGTTAGGCCCTGCTGCTTCAGTTCCATAGCTTTCCTTGCCTTCTCCTTCTTCTTCTGCTCCCTGTTTTTCTTGTTCTTCCATTTCTCCCTCTGCTTCTGCATCTCCTCTCTTCTGTGGGCCTCCCTCTCCATGGCATATTCCATCTCTTCCTGGAACTCCCTGTTGGTCCTTTCCATGTATTCCAGCTTCTTTGCCTCGTAGTCCGTTGTGATCTGTTTTGAAGGAAGGGAGTAGACAGAGGCCTTGATCTTGATCTCCCGGCCTCCTCTCTCCATGGTAGGATAACGAAATCCGAGCCTGTCTTCCCCCCTGAAAGGTGAAAAGGGCCTGAATGGTTTCATGATTCCCTGTGTGTCCGTGGCCTCCAGGTAAAGGTGCATGAGTTTCCTCGATTGTCGTTCAATGAATGAAAGGTCTGGAACGGTTATCATGGAAACCAGATTCTTGTACCTGAATCCCTGGAAGAGCTTCCCGAAGATCTTTGCTGAAGTTTCCTGCCATTGCCTTGCGGGTATTCCCAAGCCAGCATCGTCAAATATCACCACTGAGCCCGGAGGAAGGTTTGAGTTGATCAGCTTCAGGAAATCCAGAGTTGTGAACACAATTCTCTCCGCAGAAAAGTTGGGATCTATCTTCTCGGCCAGTGAAATGGAGCTGTAGGATTTCCCTGAACCTGTATCACCGACGAATACGAGGTTGGCGTTCCTGTTCTGGCTTAACCTCCGCTGTATCCACGGAACGAGCCAAATGGAATCCTCCTGGGCCTGCTCAGCATCTTCCTGCACTTCCTCTTCAGCGGCCTCTTCCTCGGATATCCCAAGGATTTCAAGGAATTCCTCTTTGTTGAGCATATTACCGACAAAGGCCTCCGGATAAAGCTGCTTAAGCCCCTCTATCCTCACATCCTGAGGATCAAGCAGGACGGTCTTCATTTTCTACCCCCTCCTATCCTGTCGCTGAATGACAGTTCCTCGGGGACAAGCATGTTTTTTTCCTGCAGGAGCCTTGCAATGAGGCCAATCCAGTTCAGGAGCCAGTCCCTGGATTTCAGCACATATTCCTCGGATGGAAAGAGCCTGGATATTTCCATGAGCTGCCTGACAATGATCCTGTATTCCCTCAGGTGCATCTCCCCCATGTACGATTCCATCACGGCATGGAGGCCCCTTAGCCTGTTGAAGAGCTGCAGCACGGTGGACAGGTTGAAGGCATTTGAAATGGAGAAATTGGAGATCTTTACGAACAGGTCGTAGATTATCTTCATTCCCATTGGATTTCCAAGAAGGAGCTTTTCGTTTGCAAAACTTGAACTGATTATTCCAAGGAACTGGAAGCCGAACTCATATCCCTGGAGCATCTCGCCCTCTTCCATTTCCCCCTTTGAAAGGGATTCCATCTTCCTTCTGACTTCCTGGTACTTTTGGATCAATTCAGGAGTGTAGAACTGCAGCATCACGCTGTTAAGGGTCTCAAGGTGCCCAATCCACATGTTAAGCGATCTTAGTGAGCCTTCATTTGTCCCGGGAAACTCGGCACCCTGTACAAGCATGTCGTAAAGGATCTTGAGGCCCTTTTGCTCATCGTCATTCATTTCCTTCATCCTTCCTGTCCCTGCTGCTCCTTCTCACAACCTGCTCAAGCAAGGAACATGAAGCCCCCTCATTGGAAGGATCCGGAACATATTCGAAGTCGCCGTACTTCTCAGTCCTTTTCTCCACTGGGTTTGAGTGGTACATGGGATGCGTCCTCAACCCAGGGTCCTCCATCTCCTGGAAGTCCCTGTATTTGTTCCTGAGCCAGAGATTCTCCTTTATCCTGATTCCCTTGCCCTCAATGTCCCTGAAAATGGATTCCAGGTTCCAGTCCCTGATGGTGGATCTGGTCATGCCCCATCCCCCTGTTCTTTCCTCTTCTCAACCAGGGCCCTTAGGAAAGTGGGGTTGCTCAGCAGCTCGTTCACGTTTTTCTCGTATAATCCTGCCTGCTCTCCGTCCATGTCCTGTTTCCTCACTATTTCATGCACGTTTGCCCTGAAGGCAGTCTCTATGGCCTCAATCATCTCCTTGGTCTGCCTGGTTCCCTCGGATATGGCTTCCACCTTGCCCATCTTTTTAAGCTTCGCCACTTCAAGAAGGGTGTTTTTCAGCATGTCGGTGAGATCGTCGATGATGCTTGCAAACATCATGAATTTCGCACGGTTGTAATGGGCCCATGCAATGTCCACAAAATACGGGATGTTGGTTCCATCCAGGAACTTCACCTCTGTGCACCAGTATGTGAGCCTGCCGTTGATCTTTCCCTGCTCAAGGGTGAGGCCGGTTTTCTTCTTTACAAGGCCCCAAATCTCTTCTGAAACGAATATGCGCTCCCAGTCCATGGCATCGTCGGTTGGTACCATAAGGAATGTTCCGGATCTTGTCCTCAGGCTCCTGGAATACATGGTAAGTGCAGGGATGAATATGACCAGGGAACCTATGGTGAAAATCGTTCCGACAATCCTGTACTCGATGTATGAGAGAATGCCACCTAAGATGAGCTGTGGAAGGAGGCTTATGAAAAGGCTGGTTTTGCTGGTGAATTTCTTCAGTGCTTCTATGTTTCCGTTCTCATCCATTGCCTTCCTGAGCTCTGCCTTGAAGTCATCATGGAATCCTGATTCAAAGGACTTCTCCCTCCTTCTTTCAATCCAGCCTCTGCCCTGCCTGTCCTTCATATGAATATCGCCTCCCTCTTCTCCTTCTCAAGGATGAACCTGCGGCCGGAGAACATGGCAATGGCCACTCCAAAAAGTGCAGCCACAAATCCCTTCACAATGGCCTCCTCATACTGGAAATACGTATACTGCGCAACTGGTGGCCTGGGCCCGTAATACTTCGACACAGGCATGGAAGATACCAGCTCGTTGGGGTAGTTCCAGGACTTCTGGCCCAGCTGGACTGTGATTGACACCTTGGATGTGCCGCTGGATATGTTGTATCCCACATCCCTGATGCCGGAGACATTTCCCGATGATACCTCCTTGCCGTTCACGTATATCCTGTACGGAGTGGAAGATGAGGAGATCAGCCTGATTGAAAGGTCAGGATAGAGAAGGGCTCCAGACACGTTGTCCGATACTGTCAGGAACTGTGACTGGCCAGGAAGTGAGGATGAGAGGAATACGCATGTTATGTTTGCCTGTGAGGCCTGTGCCTGTTCATTTTCTGGTACCCTGCTTCCTGCATGTGATGGGGTTAACGATGGGGGAGCTGCAAGGACAAGGGAAGCCATGGAAATAATGAGCAATGTCATGAGAATGAGGCTATATCTCATCTTTTCAGGCCCCTGAGCTGCTTTGATCGGATTGAATGGATCATCCATTCCTTCTTTTCACGGATCTTCTCCTTCAGCTTTGAGTTGGTCGTGATGCCAAGGATGCCGAATATGCTCCCTGAGGTTGAATTCCCCGAGGAGGCTGGCTGGGGATTGGAGAAGAATGATTTGAACATCGACCAAATGGCCCCTGCAGTCAGGCCCAGCTTGGTGAGAAAGTACATACCAATGATGAGCACGATAACTGCCATCACGGCATCAGTGATCTTTCCCATGTGTATCACTCCATCCTTGGGGCAATCAGTCCCGCAGACTCAACATGCTTTCCGTTTCCAATAAATCTGCGTGTTGTAATTTCAATCGGATAATCTCCCCTTAGTTTCATCGTAACAACAGCATTTTTGGGATTCTTATATTCGGTGCGCCCTAATAATGTACGGAGTACGCTCTTGGTGTAGTCGGTGGGAATTGAAACTCTATCAGGGTGTGGACCCTCTACATTACTATTCGTGACTGTGGTGAAAACCTCTTCTTCCGCATTCCCGATAGGTTCTCCATCGTGATCAACGAGATGCTTTGTGGCCATAATAACAGACGACTGTTTTTTATTTCCTTCGAGCTTGAGTTTGTAGGATACATCCCTCTTATCAAGTGCATTAATGAACCGTTTTAATTCAGTTCCTTCAAGTCGTAGCGTCCAGGCATTGTCATAATAATCTAACTTGGGCCAGGGAAGCTTTGCCGGTACGGTATCGGGCTCGAGTGAAAAAGATTCCCCATAAGCATTGGGACTGTAGAATCCATCAGGCAATGTTGTTTCCATTGTCTCCCGTATCATTGCCACACGGGCTTGGTCAACGGATTGCACTGAAAGTATCCCATTTTCCGATTTGGCAAATATGGATGCCTTGTTGCCAAAGAAACGCTCGATATCCTCTTTGTTGATGTTTATCTTTCCTCTCTGATTCAGGATTCCAAGATCCTCCTTAAGCATCGCAGGGGATGGTATGCTTTTAGGACTTTCCACTGGTTGTATGATCATGTCCTTTTTCCGGTAAGTTTCTGGAGCTGCCGGGTCTGCGTACTTTGTATGCGTTGGTGGAGTAACCACAGGCGTTTCCCCAAGTTCGGATAGATATGGAGCATAGAGATCAAGCCTCTTGTTTGTCTCGATAAGCCTTGCCCTCTTCCCTTTTTCTCGTAGTGCCTGGACATCTTTGTATGCCAGCTCTCTCGATATTCCATAGGCCTGCTTCTTCACCGGGTACACTTTTCTCTCATTTCCCTTTCCTTTTGTCCTGAATTCAGTCATTTTTCTTACCTCCTGATACATATTTTATGTCATTTGCTGCAATATCCCTCAGCTGGGGCCTGGTGAAGTTCAGCCTGTATATCTCGCCAAGCTTGCTGAGGACACCTTTCTTTCCGTATTCCTTCACTGCACTGTCCAGGGCAGGGTGCCTTACGGCATCGGGCGAGGACATGAAGTATCCATGCTTCCTCAGGGTTCCTGGATGCTTTATTCCGACCCCCGTTAGATCTTCCACTTCCCTTGCTGAGAGAGTTCTCTCCCTTGTGGCCTTCCTTCCCTCATTCATAGGGACTGTCCTCTTCTTTCCGTTCCTCTCTATTTTCCTGAATTTTGTTGCCATGTTTTTCACCTCTTTCCTACTCTCTTTCCGCTCAGCTGGTACTCCACGTTCTTTCCGTTCTCGTTTATGTTGATCACCGGGGGCCTCTTATCCGACTGCAGGCCTACATATGCAATCACCAGCGAGGCAATGGTTGCAACAAAGGCAAGGAAGTTGTAATATCCGCCAAAAAAGTTCGCTATGCTGTATATGGAAAATGTGCCGCTTTGCTGCAAAGACACCGAGAATGTTATGTTCGAATCCTTTTGCTGGGACTGGTTGTTTATCACCTGCAGGTTCATGCTGTATGATCCTTCCTGCAGGGTGCTGAAACGTACGCTCTTCGAAATGTGGACCGTCCCGTTGGAAAACATGGACATGTTTGAGGGCTGGTATGTGGCCCCTCCCACTGTGATGAATGCTGCCGAGAATGATGTGTTGTTGTGGAACGTGACCCAGTAGGAGAAATCGATCCCTCCGGATACGTTTGTTTCAAGGGGCATGATCACGATGTTTGGTGTGGATGACGGAGGGAGCGACGTGATATTCACCTCGGATGTGTTGGTGTCATTTTTTCCCTTGTACGATCCCCAGGCTGTGATGAATACGTGGTATGTGCCTGACAAATTGAAATTGTAAGTTATGGACTGGCCTCCGAAAGTTCCGTCGTTTATGCTCCACGAATATCCTGTGACTGTCACATTTGGCCCGATAAAGCTGTAAGCATGGGCTGACAGTGATATCACGGAATTCTGTGGCACCTGGGATGGCACATGTGGCACTATGAGGATGTTGTTCTGCAGCACCCTGAGGTATGTGTGCAGTTTCAGCACCGATCCTGCGTTGTCTGTGATTGTCACTGCAATAAGGTGCGTGCCAGCAGAAAATGAACAAGGCTCTGTGGGGGAGCCAAGGGCCTGGAAGAATCCGTTTGTCCAGCAAATGTTGTTTTGAGATACCCCGGATCCTCCGGACAGGGATACTGATCCCACGTCAGTAGAATTTGAAACAGGAAGGACTGATGGGGAAAGGGTGATGCTTCCAGATAGGGGAGGGTTGACTGTAATCGCCACAATAGATGAATTTACCACGTATGCAGAGCCGTCTCTCAAGGAAAGATAAACAAAATATGTGCCTGCAGCATTGAATGAATGGGAAGGGCTTGCATTGGATGAGAAAATGGAGTATGAAGATGCATTGGAGGATCTTTCATACCACGTGTAATAGTGCGGGGTTGAGCCTCCCTGCACAGAAGATGTGAAAGCTATGGGGTTGCCAGCATCAGTGGTAGTCTTGTTCTCGCTTAGGGAGACAGTAGGGTCAAGGTTCACGGATTCTATGATGGATGAACTCCCGGAGAAGTTGTTGGAAGTGATCTTCCAGGAGAGGAGATAGTTTCCCTGTGAGAAGAATGTGTATGAAAAGTTGCTGGAATTCCCTGTTAGTAGTATGGAAGAGGATGAGGACTGGCCATCGTACAGGGTATAGTTGTACGTGTATTTTCCTGTGCCGCCAGTTGTGGTTGTGTTGAACTGCACCGGTACCCCTATGTCTGCAGGGTTGTGTGTGGGTGAAATGGATACTGCAGGCGGGGGGTCGGAATGAACCGCAGCTGTCCTGAGGGGTTCTCCCCCGTCGGAGAAGGTATATCCTCCTACGGTGGTTGAGCAGTTTGCAGATACCGTATAATTGCCAACATTGTTGAAAGTTATGGTTTCGGATGTATATGGAAATCCACCGAAAGAGCCTGAGGGGCCAGCAACCATCGAATATGATCCCCCTTTCACATCCCAAGAAAGTGATGTCGTTACATTTGCAGCTGCTATCCTTTCAAATGTGTTGTAAAAGGTAAAGGAATGACCAACATCCGTGGATGCATTGATCTTAGGATAAACCACTCCACTTAAAGTGAAAGAGGGGGATGATGAAAGGGACAGATAATTCAAAGGCGGAGGAAAAACATCATACAGCAGCTTATTGGATGAATATTTCCCGGTGATCAGACCATTGTATACAAATTCCACATTAGCAAAGACATGCATAGGGGATGATTTGTTAATGGCCTCTTTTCCAAGCCCAGGGATAAGCAACGGCGGGCCAATGTTGGCTGAAGTGTTGTATTCTACAAAATCAAAAGGCATCCAGTATGTGGAGTTAATGGAAAGTTGAGTATTGGTGTTTGTATTGAAAGTTTCATTGGGAGGAATGGCTCCAGCGTATGGACTGTATTGAAAGCATACTGTCCAGTTGACAGAACTGACGTGCCATCCCTGGGGCAAAGACGTCACGGTGAGTGATAGATTGATGGGCTCACCTGCAAGAACGTTCGGTGAGGATGAAATTCCGGGGTGGGTTCCTGTTATGGTCACTGTGAGTCCCGTGTCCGGAGTAACAGTTCCTCCCTGTGGTGGGGATGAACCTCCTGGAGGGGATTCCGGAGGAACATACCTTGTGTTCCCTGAATTCCCTGCATGATCAAGAAGGATGGTAAATCCCCCCGAAAAGGCCACAATGAAAACAATGGCCATTACGAGCATTCTCCTGTCCTTGCTTAATTCTGCTATCTTTACTATGCTGTTTTTAACTATCTCATTAATTTTTTTCATATAAAATCACCAACTATGGGTATGTCCTTTGCGAAGTGGAAGAGATCCATTCCTATGCCTGCTGTGACGATGAAAAGGCCTGTGAAGAGAGGGAGGCCCAGGGGCCCCATTGCCTGGAATGAAAGCACCACTACGAGCAGGAATCCGCTGAAAGCGAATTCTATGCCGGAAAGCAGGGCCTGCACCACTGAGAGAATTGTATTGAGAAAGGAGTAGAGGAGATATTCCAGGGAGAACTCAAGCTGGCCAATGTAGGACTTGGTCACATCGGCAGGCCAGTTCCAAGGAAGGAATGGGTTGGAATACCATGCCATCAGGGATCACCTGTTACGTCCCCAACGCCTTTCACGAAGGCAAATGCCCCCATGGCCACTGCGAATGTCATGCCAAAGGTGAACACCATAAGGGATGGCCCAAGCAGGCCTGCAGGCACAATGGATGAGAAAATGATGGAAGAGAAGGCCTGGCCGATGGAAAAAAGGATGGACTGGAAGAACGAGCCAAGCAGTTTCAGAAAGGCAATGAGGAATCCCCCCAGCTCCCCGAAGATCTCCCCCGAAAAGGACAATTACAGATCATCCTCCGCTTCAGTTATGTCTTTTTCCGGGCCCACGATCATGAACACTCCGAATGCCACAATGATCGCACCGCCCAGGGATCCTACGAACACTATGGGAGCTGCTATGCCGTACGATGTGGTGGATGCACCGAAAGATGTGAACATGATTGCAGTTGCATTTCCGAAGGATCCGAAGATAGTTGTAAACAGTCCGGAAAATGCCTGGACTATGCTTAGGAGGAAGTAATTGAAAGAAGAAAAAATGGGTTTGAGGATTGAGCCGATGTTGAATCCGGTTGAACTCATGCCCTCGACCTCCTGCCCCTGACTCCCGGCAGCGGCTTTAGATCAATCCAGGGGATCTCAAGCATTGCTGCAAGGAGTGTCATAAGGGCCCCTATCACGTATCCGACATCCTCCAGCTGCAGTGGGCCTATCAGAGTGGGTGAGGTTGCACCGACTGCAAAGTAGTACATTGAAATCTCGGTCTGATTGTGAGTCTGCACCCTGAAGGAAATGGTATGGGACTGGTTCCCTGTGAGCATTGCGGGAGAGATTGCAAAATTGAATGATGTGATGGTTATGCCGTGTGAAATCAAGTTAGGAGAGACTATGGCCATTCCGCCCGAGGGTCCTGTATCATAGGTGACATTCATCGTATGGTTGTGGGAGATTGACATGAGGGGCGTGAAATCAGTAGCGTTCCCGGTTCCCAGGGTAATGTTGTATTCACCCGGGATTAGCATGGACAGGTAGATGTCCTGGACAACATCCATGGAAAGGTACCCTACGGTCAGGTTGCTGGTGATGTATGCAGTCTGGATGTAGTTGGTTATGTTTGCTCCTGTGGAGTTTTTCGTGATGTATGTGGGCAGATATCCATGGAATGAGCCGACGAAGGTTAAGAGCCCTGATGAAGATGAGCTTGCCAGGGTTGTGTTGGATATTGCCCATACCCCAGTGTTAGTGCTGGAGAAGGAAGATGAGGAGACATTTCCCGAAGGTGTCTTTCCCGAGAATGATGTCACGGGGAAATATATCCCGTTGTGGTCGTTCAGCGATGATATCGCAGTTCCAGCATAGCCGGATGCGGGGATCATCAAAAATACGAATATGAGGCCCAGAAGGAGCGCAACCATTTTCCTGTATCCCTTAGATCTTCCGGTTTCCTTGAATCCTGACGCTTTGGCGTTCTTTGCTTTCTGGCCCATGTATCCGTGCCTGTGGGACCATGCAGCATCCCATATGCAGGCGAACCCAAACACCAGGATTGCAATAGCATAGATCTGTGCATAGAAGTTTCCGTGGAACAGCGGAATAATGATGTACTGGGTGAAGTCAAAGCTGTAGCCGATGTAAGCACCTGCAGCTCCACCTGCAATGATGCCGAGGCCTGCCCTCCATACCAGTGATATGATTCCACCAGGAGGGGTCAGCGCTTCAATGAGTGCCCATACCATGGCTCCAAGGATGATTGCAGCTGCAATGATCCCGTCCAGGTAAAGCACCTTTCCATGTGCTATGGTTATGGTGGGCCTTGCGAACATTGCCACGACAAATAACAGGGAAAGTACGGAGGCCAGGATTATTGCGGCCAGATCCATCCCCATGTGGCTTTTTCTCAGGGCCAGTCTAGGATGAGCCTTATTGACTCGTTTAGTTGTTGCCATTACTTTTATAGGGCGCAATTTGTTTTAATGGTGTAACAGCAACAGTGACATTGCAGGATGGCTATTCTAGGCAGAGTAAATTGATGAATAAGCCACAAATTCTTCTTTTATTCTTAGCTATCTTTGCGATTAAAACTGTTGGACTTGTTTTGTTTTAATTTAATAATACGCAATAAACGTAAGAATTGCTGCAAATAATAGCATAGAACCATATATTGCATAAATTACTTTTTCAAGGAAATACATTTTATATCACCACCTGACATATTTGTCATAAATGTGTATAATACTTTATGACATATAAATATTCTGTCTTTTTTTGGGCAACCTTTTATTTGTAATTATTAAACCATAAGGATGTTTTTATGTAGAATTTGAATGTATCTGAATAATTGTTAATTAAAATAAAGTTCATTATTTTTGTCAAAAATTGAGATAATAAGAGTAGACTCTGTTCCCTTTCCTTTTTGATAAGATTGTTGTTATTGCTAGAAAATCCAGCCTTTTGGTCAGTTGAGCATGATTAATGTGTATGTTCTTATATTCAAGGATTGTGCGGATTTGGTGAGCCTTGAAATGCCATGAGGGGTGCTCAGTGAATATCTCCATGATGGCTTTATCCAACGAGTCGAGTTGAACTTCCATCTTGACCTCAATTCTATCTCCAAGTAACATCTGCTTCTCCATCATTACCCTGCAACCCTCCTGTTTGACAATTCTAGGGGAATAGAATGACTTGTTTCATCAAGTTCTGGTATTTCATCATCTTTTTCCTTTTGAGTGGTTTCAGAGCCATTTTTGAGCCCTATGATAAAGACAAACTCCCTCAGAGTGTATCCTTCATTCTTTTTCAGGGCTGAGATGGTTTCAGGTATGCGGTGGAACCTCCACCCTTCCAATCCATTCCCTTTGTACCTGATGGCAAACCATACTTCCTGGCTGAGCTTCAAAAGCCTGAAATACTGGTCAGGCGATTTCGAGATCCTGTATCTGTCCTTGAGGCTGGTTGACTTAGCCTCTATAATAATTCCGAAGTCAGGGAGTATTACATCCCCTTCTTCGTTGGACCTTCCAAGCCTTGCAGACAGGCCATTCTTTTTGAGAACCTTGATAAGTTCCCCTTCATACCTCTTACCGTTTTTCCTGTTGTTTCCTATGTTGACCTTTTTTATTTTTGTTAATGAAGTAACAGATTTCACTTCATTCATTTTTCCAACCTTCCTTTTTTAACGCATTTCTTCAGTACATCAACCATGTATTCCTGGTATGGCTTCACTATCCAGTCTCCTGGTTTTATGGATTCCATTGATGGGTACTTCTTCCTGGAAAATTCCTTGCCTGCTCTCTCCCCTTCTTTAATCAGGGAAATAAATTTCCTGAACATTCCTGGCATGTCAGGATATCTCCTCTCAACTTCCCGGATAAATTCTTCCGGAGATTCTTGTGCAAGATCTGTCCAGTCTTCTATTCCAAAATGCATCTGGATCATTCCTTCACCTCCACTTCAGGCCCCCAGGTAAGTTCTATTTCACAAGGGCCCAATTTAAGGACCTCGTTCTTCCTGCAGCTTCTTATCAGGCTCCTTGTTCCTGAAGAATCAACAGAATACAGCACATACTGGTACTTGTTCCGGCTGAAGGAAAGAAGATACCTCTCGTTTTGAGGGTTAACACTCTGGGTTAACGGGTTAACATTCGTTTGCGTTAACCTTGCTTTATGGTTAACGGGTTTACGCTTAGGGTTAACAGGGTTAACGTTGACCTTGTTAACCTTCTTGCTCTCGGATCTCCTCTTCCTCATGTACTCGGCCATCTTTTTAGGATCCTTGAAAGGCATCATTCACCACCCTTCCATTCAACGCTTCCAATCATCAGCATCCTGGAGTACTCTTCCCTGATCTGCCTAGCAAGTCCTGGTGCAGTTATGTGTGGATGGTACTTTGTAAAATATCCCGCTAGAAGGTCCTGAGGAAGATTTCCATTCTCCAGGTCTTTAATCATAAGTTCCTGGTCGAAGGTTAGATCATTTAGGCCAACCCCTGTAAGGAACCATTTAGGCTCAGGTATTGAATATCCGTAATCCGTTTTCACTGCATTTGAATTCCTTAGAACCAGTATGGCAGTGTGTGAAAGCTTTGCCTTCTCCCCTTTCCATATCAGATCCCGTCCTTCGACCCGGAAGTACTCAACTATGGCATCATCCTTCCTTATGGATTCCAACAGATCTAGGGCCTGCTTTCTTTTGATCTTTCCTTCAAAATACATTTTCCTGAGGTAATATGCCTCGTACTGCTCGTTTATGATCTGTGACCTTCTTATTTCCTCTTTCTGCTCAATGTCAATCTGGAGCTTGTTGTATTCCTCCTGGTATATGTTCAGGTCCGCTTTGGCCTTCAGGATCTTGGATTCAAGTTCATGCAGCTTGTAGTTGTCTATTTGCTGCATTGCATCTATGGAATCGTTCAGGATCTTTGTCAGATTCAAGTCATTGGCCTTGAAGTAATCGTAGTTGCTGTCAGTCAATGTTAACGATGTGGTCCTTCTCTTTTCCTTGTTGACTGGAGGCCTACCTCTTACCATGGATCTCACATCCTCTTAAAAAATAAAAAAAAGAAAAGTAGAGAGAGAAGAAGAAAGAAGAATAGATTATATATATTATATATATAATTAATTGATAGAGAGATAGAGAAATACTGAGTTTTTTAGATATGCCTGTTTTTAATTTCGTATATACGTAATTCCTGAAAGCAGTAAAATTGGGCTTCTGTAAGCAATTGAAAAAATCTGAATTATGTATATACAAAAATACGGCACTGTGATTCACTATGTTTGCCATCAGTAGTGCCTCCTCTTATTCTCAATATTTTTTTCATGGATAATCCTGTTGTACCTCTCATCCACTGGAAGGGATATCCTAAGCTGGATTGGATTGGAGGAGATCCTGAAACAATCCTTTGGATGCCTGGATTCCCACCTTATGAGTTCATCGTTTGCCTGGACAATATCGTCAAAGAACAGCCAGGAAACTTTCTCAGGATAAACAATCTCACCATTCATCCCATCCATAAACCTGTCGAGCCTGGTCTGGGGGTCAGGGATCTGTCTTAGGTCGAATGTTTCCATCATTCCAGTACCTCCAGGAGTTCTTCAAAAGACGAAGGCTCTCTCCAGAATGTCAACCTGAATTCTTCGTCAAGCTTTTGAATAATAGATTGTGAAATTGATTTATAAAAATTTGAAAAAGAAGGCATTATGAAACAGCCCCCGTAAATCGAACAAAATTAGGCACACCCCTCCAGACCCGCTCAATTTTATCCGGGTT
>JAJZXT010000052.1 GCA_021806355.1 Thermoplasmata archaeon | reverse complement strand
GATCTGAATTCAGGATCTGACTCACTCATTATCGACATACGTGAATTTTAAAAGGGATATTTCTATTTTTGTATGTTAGTTTACTGAATTAAACATTGAGTAGACAAACATTGAACATTTTAACAACTAGGGAAAATTTTGTATATCAACCTAAGAATTTTTTATAACAACATCTGCCATAGGATTTTGTGCGATCCAATCTGATGAACCGGTATGATGTGACTTTTTTGTTGCCCATCCCGACATTCAACATTCCGCCTGGCGGATATGACATCGTATTCCAGCTCTCCCGTGCCCTGAATGAGAACGGCTTCAAATCCTCAATTATATTTATCAACAGCAAAAAGTATGTTGTTTGGAACGTACTGAAAATGATTTTTGGCCGCAGCAGGATATCAATTTTTTACAGGCTATTGCCCCCAATCAACAGATTAAGGCATGTGGATTATGATTTTACCATACTGAGAGGCATGGATCTGTTTTATGTCGATTCTATTGAAGAGATTGATTTAAAAACCAAGTCTGTTATTGCAACAGCCTGGACAACTGCCAGGGCAGCGGTTGCAATAAAGGAAAAGGAGAACTCCAAGGGTTATTATCTGATTCAAAATTCCGAGGATCATGCCAGCTTCAGTGGAAATAGGTCTTCGGAAGCAGCTGAAACCTATTCTTTTCCCCTGAAGAAAATTGTAATCAACGATGAGCTTATGAAGCGGTTTTCCAAGGATTCTCCATATTTCCTGCAAATCGGATATAACAATTCGCGATATTTTCGATTGGAGGGGACCAGAAAAGACCCATTTATGGTCATGATCCCTCTCAGGGAAGGAAAATTCAAAGGGGCTCAGGACGGCATAAGGGCATTGGAGATCCTGGACTCCAGGATCAAGGAGGCCAAGCTGGTGGCCTTTGGCAATATAGGGAAGGATTCCGTCCCAGATTACGTGGAATACCATTTCCGGCCGACCAACAAAAAATTGCTGGAACTCTATAACCTCTCATCAGTGTTTGTATTGCCTTCGATAGTGGAGGGTTTCCCCACACCTCCGCTTGAAGCCATGTCTTGTGGATGTGCCCTCGTGACGACAAGGAATGGGGGAACTGATGAATACTCGGTGCATGGATTCAATTCGCTGGTGTGCAATCCCGGGGAGCCGGAGGCAATTGCAGGCCTGGTTGAGGAACTCTTGAGAGATGAGGCATTGAGGTCGAAAATATCCAGCAATGGCATGGGAACCTGCGGGAAATATTCTATCGAAGCAACAAAGGCTCAATTTGTGGAATTCATGAGGAAAGAGCTCAGTGAATAACAGGCACCGGCTGATCCATCACACAGTGAAACTGGTACCTACATAAAGTGCTACATGAGAGCCTGCAGAAATCGCTTATCAACAGGAAACATGTGATATTTTCAGCTGATATATGACGATCGACCAGGCAAACTTTCGGAACCACATTGCAAAGAACCAGTTGATTCTGGCAAATGATGGAAAAGATGGGAACTCAAAACAGGTCGTTGAGTATAATACGGATTTCTTCGTGGAGGAAAGGGAGAACAGCCTCAAGTCTGCGAAGGTCATAGTTCCGCTGGTGCTGTCAATAGTGAACGCCAGGAGTGTTGTAGATGTGGGCTGCGGAGTGGGTGCCTTCTTGCACGAATTCAGGAATCTGGGCATAGGAGAAATAATGGGAATCGATGGAACGATCCCCGGCCAGGACCTGCTCTTAATTCCTGAAGCACAAATGCTTAATCGTGATCTCAGTAAACCGCTTAAGCTGGACAAGAAGTTCGACCTAGTGGTATCACTTGAAGTGGCAGAGCATCTCGATCCAGAATTCGCAGACGTCTTTATCTCCAATTTGACAGAAGCTGGCGATGTTATTCTTTTCTCAGCTGCAATACCGGGACAGGGGGGAACACACCACATGAATGAACAGTGGCCTTCGTACTGGGCTGAGAAATTTGAAAGGCATGGATTTCAGGCAATCGATTGCATCCGCCCACTGATATGGGATAACGAAGGGGTGGACCTAATCTACGCCCAGAATACTGTACTCTATGCTAGGAAAGACGTTATTCAAGAAGGTTTATTAATTAGAACCGAAAATAACCTGAGTAGAAATTATCCACTTTCTCTTATACATCCCAGATTTTATGCTGGAAAAACTGCTAATAGTTTAAAAATTTATAATGCGTTGTTGAGACGAATGATTCAGTTCTCACAAGAACTATTTAGAAAAGTTAGAGCCTAAATTGGCTATCCTTTAATTGTAAATGGCAAGTAAATTCTGTCTAATTATGGCAATCTAAAAATAGCTAGTTTATCATGCAGAACCTAGGTACAGTGGATTGCTTGAACAGGAGGGTTGGCATATGATAAGGATCAGGGAATTTCAATCAGTGAGATCTCCAGAAGACCGGGAATAAGCAGGACAACAGTTCGGATTTATCTCAAATCAGGAAAGATGCCGCAATACCACAGGGATCCTGCAGGCTCCATGATTGAGCCCTTTCTGCCGCTGGTGAGGGAGATGGTAAATCAGCACAACCTCTCTGTCATCAGGATACTTGAAGAAATTCGAAAACAAGGGTATGATGGTGGACACACCATCCTCAAGGAATACTGTTCCGCAATAAGGAAGGATAGGAGGATACCTGCTGTCTATAGATATGAGACAGATCCTGGAAAGCAGTTGCAGGTAAATTTCGGGGTCTTAGGTTTCTCCACCAGGGATATGATGGAACCTATTTTAACCTCAGCAATTCCGAATTAGGTCGGATTCTTTATCTTTGTCAATGCTAGAAGGCTGTCGTACTTTTTATCCTTGAATTTCGTCTGCAGTTCTTTAAGACAGACCTGGAAGTGGTTATCTCCTAAAATAACAACAAAATCTTAATTTCCAACAAAATCCTTTATCATACCAATGACATTGGCTATGCCCAATGGTTTACCCTGGTAAGTGTAAGATATCTTAATCCCCCATTTAGAACCATCACCAGAGTACTCCCTCACCTCCTTTTCGCCAATTTCCCCCACAGTTATGTTGACTCAGTCATCCCAATCTCAATGAGGTTAAGGAGCACATACTCACTAACTGAGTTGCCAACTAAGGGAAGAAGCTGCTTAACATCTGTGTAGGTCAATGGCCTTATCCGGGTCCCGCTTCCGCCGTGGAGAATAACACCCTTCATTTTGTTTCATAAATGGGAATGAGCTATTTCACTCTTGATTACCTGTTGTCCATTTCACTCGTTAACTACTCTCTTATAGATCTTTTCAACTTTATCTTTCAGGTCCTCCATATCCCTTGCGATCTTGGGAATGTTCTCGGAGTATATTTTTTCTATTTTCTCAAGGTTATCGACTTTTTTAAGAAGGTAATCGATTCGTTCTCTCAAAGCATCGGGGCTCAGAGTTGTGAAAGACTGGTTGAAATTCTTTTGCTCAGTTGTCAAAGCCGAAGCATTTCCCTTCTTGTATTTGTCCATGATATTTTCATCTTCAATCTCGTAGTCCCTAGCAGAAACATAATGTGAACATATATAGTCCGAAAGCTTCAGGCCCCTGGACATTGCTATATGGCACTCTTCCTTTTCCATTGTTTTCTTGAGGCCATTGGAGTAGATTATGGAAACTCTTGACGCATTGCATTCTGGAAATTCAAAGCCCATGATTTTTTCCCTGACCCTGCCGCTTAATTCAGTGAAAAGGCTAATGGGGATATTGTTTCTAATCCCAAGGATGGACATCTCTAAGTTTTTGAGTTCACGATATCTCTGGGCAGATGATATTTCTTCCCTGAATACGTTATGATCCATCACAATTGTAAATCGCAATCTGATGAATACGCTTTTCTCTATCTAATAACACTATAATTTGCTAAATGCATTGGCAAAATCTGACCTATCTGCTATTAAAATGATATTTTGCCTAAATGGTCACCTGTTTAAAATGAAAATTGGTTTAACACTCTCCGAATTTGATGGTTCACTGTACTCATTTGCAATTCATCACTCAGATGTGTAGCGCCTGGCAGTTTCAAAATGGAAATCTTGGATAGGATTCAGGAGTTTTTTTCGAATTTCATGTAAAGAGCTCAGAGTTGAACTGTTCCGATGGATTCTATCAACCCCTTTATTAGCGTATTCCCGGAGCAAATGCCACACGTAAATCAACTCGGGAAAAAACAAAGTCGAATATTCGTAACTTGCGTCTCCGTTAAACTCAGATTTCCGTATTAAGTAATAGTGCGGTTAAGGGCGGAGCCGTTTATCCAAAACTGACAACTTGATTTATTCTTAATATTAATTCCTGTTTTCTAAAGATCGGTTGTATCATTACCTGAAAGTACTTTATTTACTGAGAACCATATATGTTTGAAATGGTCGGTTTCAATTTCAGAAATTTCTTTTTG
>JAJZXT010000105.1 GCA_021806355.1 Thermoplasmata archaeon | reverse complement strand
GTTGTTGTACCAGTTCACAAACTCATCAGGTGAAGCAAAGTCATCCCTGTATTTTTCATAAATCTGCCATAGCTTGGACAAGGAGAGATGAATCCTGTTTCCACTTTTGTCTATGATCACTTTTCCGATACCGATCGATTGCATGAACTTGGGGAGATCAGTGGTGGAATAAACTATGCTCAAAATTCCGCTCCTGAGTGATAGTTTTGATTCCTCAAGGTTTGTCTGCTGGGCGATATTCTTGAGTGGTGAAAGGCAAGAGGCAAGGAGGTCCCTGGTTATTCTATGGCCTTCTACCATTGAGATTATCTTTCGCGTTGCCCAGTCTGTAACGACAACTGCATAAGGCCTTGAGATCTCAGGCTGATAATAATCCATGTAGATAGATTCAAAGGGCCTTAATTCCATCAGCTCTCGATTCTGTTTCTCGCGGCTCCGGATCATGTTGTTGTTTCTCATGAAATTGTAGATCTGGTAATATGACACCTTCATCCCCTGGGATCTCAGGTAGTAATACATTGTCCTTGAACCAATCTTGTAGCTTGACCAGAGTGACATTATCTGAGTTTCTGTCTCATGATCCATTTCTTCGTTGTTTTTCTCATCTGAACTATCAGGTTCATCTTTCAGGATTTGCTGGATCCTTCTGGGAGTTACATTGAATATCTTGGCAAGATCCCTTACCTTATACCCCTTGCTGACACTTTCCCTTATGAATTGCCTGTCTTCTGTTCTTAACATAAAGATATGAGGTCATAAATGACATAAAAGGGTTTTCTGTATGTTCAAGTATATGATTCAGTGTAAATTGGCTTGCAGATATTGCAGCAGATAAAATGTGCAGCGAAATTTCGCATTCCTATCATACTTTATTTATATACATACAGGGGCATATACATAATAGCATACAACCAAACATGCAATGTGATGATAATGAACTATCTAAGAAAATTAAGGCGCTTCCTCCTGAAACCGATTAAGAGCGGTGAAGACCGATCTGAAACTGGTATCGGGATGCTGATAGTCTTCATCGCCATGATACTTGTAGCCGCAGTAGCAGCCGCAGTTCTCCTGCACACGGTAGGGGTGCTTCAGACAAGGGCAACGGCAACAGGTACCCAGACAATCCAGCAGGTATCATCCGGAATAACAATCACAAGCGTCCTTGGTTATGATAATGCAACACCTCCTGCATCCGGCGGAGTAAGTAATTTGATAGTATTCGTGAAACCATTAACAGGGAGCCCTTCCATAAACCTTGCAAATGTTACCTTAGAATTGAGTATTGGTGGATCTACCGCTATACTCCACTATAACAGTTCAATATACGCGGATGAATCTGTGGGCACAACAAACATATTCGGCATAACACAGTGGAACCTCCTTTCAAAAAAGCAGAACGATCCAACAAGTTTTGGGATATTCGTGGCCACGGATCCATCATCTTCCCTGACAGCGAAGTTTCCCATACTCACGCAGAATGACATGGTTGGCTTGATGATCAATGTTACAGAGACCTTTGGATACAATTTAACCCAGGGTGGAACCATAACAGGCCAGATAGTACTGCCAATAGGAAACATTGGCACAATAGATATAACGGCACCCACAGATTTCAGCACCAAAACTATCACGTTGGAATGAAGTAGACACCTGCAATATGCTATATATGGGGGTAGGTAATACCCCATATATGGCTGCGAAAAAGTTGGAAAACCTTGACGCATCCGTATCCTCTCTGGTAGGCGGAGCAATAATTCTTGCAATAGCATTCCAGATTTTTCTTCTTTTCATAAATGGAACAACAACTGGTTCCATAACGTCTTACCTCATCCTGTTCTTCGGAGGTTTCTTTCCAGGAATATCTGTAATATTGCTTTCAATTTATGCCCTTTTTCCGGGAAAAAATTATAAATTCATCGGGGGGTTGATAATTGCCCTTTCATTTTTGTCTTGGTTAAGCACCGAGGGAGGTCTTCTCATAGGTTTTATCATGGTACTTGTGGGAGGAATGATGATCTATTTCAACCAATCAATTAAATCAAGATCCAGAGGGACAAACTCCACAACTAAATCTTGATCTCCAGGAGAAAGGCATTCTCAAATTCTTCCATTAATTTTCCCTTTACGTTTATTTCCTTCGATAATGCAGTTTCAACTGAGGTAAAGCCCTTTCCATCCAGTGAGATATCTCCAGTCCCAGACAATATATGGGAGTATGGATATCCCTCCTCATTTTCCGGGGACATGGTGTATGAAATCCCGGAACACTCCCTGAATTCTATTCTGCAATGCCTTTCATCTGTGTAATAACCAAATTTCCATCCGAAGTTTACCATGGATCCTTTAGCTGGCTGAATGGGCTTACTTTCAGGGCATGTTGGTGTCCCTTCATAAAATTCCAAATGAGATATTATGGTGAATCCCGCCTTCTGTGAAAGGGCGAGCGAGGCCTTATTGTCTGAGCTGACGAGAATCCTGGCAGCAGAAAAACCCCTTGACCTTTCAGATTCTATGGCTTTATTCGTCAGCAAGGAGGCAATTCCCAATCTCCTGTAATCTGGATGGACTCTGAGGCCGCTCAGCCAGATGGAATTATCACACAAATCCTCGATCTTCAGGAATCCAACCACTCTTGACTCTTCAGCCACAAGAATTGTTCCGGTGTTCATATAGGACTTGCCCATTTCACTAATGTAATCAAAGTATCCTGATATGTTTGAAATCCCTGATATCTCTGGCCAGTCATTCTCCGTAGCTGGGCGAATGTTCATTCATGAAAATCATTGATCAATTATTAACGTTTATCTTGCCGTGGCGTGAAGTGATCTTGTAAGTTCACCTTCGAACGGTTGAAGAACTTATTGTGGTATTATGTTACTCTCAACACAAACACATTCAATTCATTATTTATAGGCTCCGTTATTTTCTCTCCAAACCGTACTCAGCAAAGTTGGTGATTTAACCGCGTTTCTGGTTTACGTTTCTCAATTATTTTTGGCTTCAATAACAATTTTCAAGAATCGCTTATGATTATCCTCTATATTTCCTTGTTCATTGCCATCAGAAAATCCATTATGGTTTTCCACGCAGATCCGGACATTCTTCTCGTTAGGTCTAGGAGCATCTGCAAATTGTACAGCAAAACAGACAGAAGGAAGTAGAAATATCTGGCACTCATCTCGGATGAATGTGTTTTCTCCTTTGTGTCAGCCTTCACATAGTATCCGTTCCCTAATCCCTATCTTCCACATGCCGGTGAACGAACAATAAAATCTGAAATATTGAAGAAAATCAGGGAACTCACCGAAACTCTGGGAAATAAACCTGAACTGTCCCCTAAAAGAGTTTCGAGTTAAGGTTAGTTATAAGTCTCAACCAGTGGTGTGGAATCGGGTGGGCTCTCTGTGACCTCCTCTCCCAGCTTTCGCAGGGAGCTTCCCACTTCAAAGGTTGTTGGCGAAATCTCCATGGGCTTGAATTCCCTTCGGCCCGAAGGTACTTTGTCCTTCATGCTAAGCCATCTGACTTTACGGATGCAGGCACGCATGAAGCAATATGCGATCCGACCTCTTTCACTTCTGTCTGCCAGCGGACAGATCAATATCCTGCGAGAAATAGTAACCTTTTCGCTCGCTTTCATCCCCTATCTTGCGAAAGGGGAATTCCCGCTCGCAAATGTTAAACAGATTGGAAGTGAATTCCTTCATTGTCCACGTGGTATTCAACATAGGCAATTCGATGCCCATGTAACAACTCATATTCTTTTAACCCGCTTAACAATTCCTTCCTCTGAGGGCCCCCTTCACTTTCATATCTACGCCCGATAATTACGGGTTTCAAGTAAATGTTCTCAGTCTTTTTATTCGGAATATAATATTGTTTTAGCCACTCTACGTACCTTTTTATCTGACGAATTGCATCTTTGTCAGCGTATTTCGCCTTGAGTTCAAGTGGGCTTATGAAAGCATCACCATTTTGACCCGACGACTCTAGAAGTACGTCAATTTTTTGCATGCCAACACCACAGAAAACCTCGTTCCCTAACCAATCAAGCTTTGTTTGCCCGAGCAGAATATTATCCATTGTAGAATTTGTGTTTCTACCAATGTTTTGAACAATGTAAGCTTGTAAATGTGCCTCAAATGCCTTGTTTTCCATGAATTTTTGACGTAATCGTGGTAAAAGGTCTATTTGCTCCATTCTACCAGCATAGGTTTTTTTGATATTAGTACCTTCAATCCTTTGATTTGGCATATTAAAAGTAAATCCTATTGTATTTAAGTTATGGTTGTCATTTTTCTCCTTTAGAAGTTGCAAGATATTATTAAACTCGTGATGGGTAATCATCGTATTTCCCCTGTTTGCTTTGAGTTTTCTGTATATAAGACTCCACTGCATTTCATAAGGTTTATCGAGTCTTTCTATACTATCCAGGGTTT
>JAJZXT010000185.1 GCA_021806355.1 Thermoplasmata archaeon | reverse complement strand
ACTTTTTCATAGTAGTTTCCTGCGTCTCAAAGGGATAGCCGGCAGCCCTCTTCCGGATCACGTGATTCCACCGTCATGAAACCACGGTCGGGTATAACTTTTTCATAGTAGGGATATGTTCTGCACAATGGATGAAATCCTTGAAACTGCATTCCTGATGTATGATAACAATACCGGTATTCTAGAGGAATTTCCACTATACCGTTCATTCAATATCTGGCTTACCAATGGAAAGTGCGCCAATCTTGTAGTCCTCTACAATCCTGAAAACAGAAGGAAGAAATTCCTTGTTTCGGACTATCTTGAAGGTGATGACATAATGCGTGCATGGAAACACCGCTGGTCGATTGAAACATTTCATAATGATGCAAAGGATCTGGGTATGGGAGAGTACCAGGTTCGCAATGGTGAAGGGTCACTTATACACGTGAGGATCACCATAGCGGCCTTTACTCTCCTCTCCTTGATGAATAAAGTATCAAAGAAATTGTTTGGAAAGATCACGAAAACCATAGGTGAATGTTCAAGGGCAATAAAGGAGATTCTAATTCTCAAGAGAAACTACAAATCGAGGTTATTTTCAGGATAAATGCAAAAGTATTGATTCCAATAAAAATAATTATAGTCACAACTACATATAATAACAATAGAGCCAACCAAAAACTAATTATCACCGTTGTAAATAGAAATCAAATGTCCCTTATCCTCGGCTCCATAGACAATGCTTCCACAGGAGGCTCCATGAATCACCTTATATTTACTTCTAATGAAATCCTGCAATTCCAGGTTATGGAGGACAGGGAGCGGCTTGCCACTCAGGGAAGTTCAACCGAGGATACAGCATTATCCCCGTTGAGACGCCATTCTCCTATGCTAGACAGGTTCCATAGAATTTCAAGCATATGCCTCGAACGGGGAAAGAATATAGAAAGAAACCTTGATGATCATTTGGGCGCTGAAAAGGGAGACTGCAAATCAATGAATTACTCTGCGATCACAGATGTCGTGCTTTCAGGAGAAAACGAATACTCGCTTCATTCACTCTCCTTCAAGTATAAAGGCCAGGAGATCAAATACTTACTGTTATACGAAGGAGGAAAGGTAACAGATGATGTCTTCGCATCCTACAAAAATACTTTGGATATGGCTTTTCCAAATAATTGGAGATTGAACAAAGGTGTAAGAATAAGGAATCTTCGTCTTCCTGCTCTTAAAATCGGTGTTATGGGAGCTATTCCTGTATCCATGGTTTTCTTTCTCTTGGCCTTTTTTCAACATGACACTATCCTTTCTTCTCTAACCGCTGCAGCCATCCTTTACGTCACGTCTTTTGGCGCTTTTGCGGGATTTACTTATCAAGTGTTTAGTTACAGACGATTAAGGGTGCTTCAACAACAATAAGAAATCATTAAAGCCTGACACACACCGAGACATGAGTGTAATTTTAGTCCCGTCTATATAACAAAATGATGTCGATGATTACAAGCCTTAGTTAGAGGAAAATAGACAAATTCACCTGTGATTATTCAATATCAAAGGTAACAACCGCGGGTTCAAATCACACCCGTGGCTTTCTATTAACTCAACTGTCTCAGTGTGTCCTCTTGAAGCAAACCTTTGACTGCTTAAATTCGAAAAATATGAACTTTGGGAAAATTGGTAGCGTGTTAGGAGAGTAAAATTACATGTCCTCGTTTTTTTCAGGGATACGATCTAAAAGGTAATCCCGAATGATAACATCAAAAAGAGTGCAGAGAAAGGAACATGTGTAATCGGAAAGATCACATGAGCCATTATACGGTTAGAATGGTGCATTTGGACCATTACGTTGTCTACAATTTGATGCATGTGTGGAATTCATAAGTAAAGCCCAGCTAAGAATGGGGCCGATTTCTCCTATGTAATTAACTTGAAAGATTAAGCACGTATGTCAAGAGTCTCAGTTATCGTTTATCTTTAAATGATAAAAGAATTAGTCAGAAAACCTATTAGCTTCCTGTTGAATGTTTACCTTGGTGTATCCATGATGTATGACGAGATAGCCTTGGTTAATAAGATACTTGCCAACTCGACGGAAAATCCTTGAATTCGTCAGCCAGAGCGAGGGTGTGAGCTATGTCGACATCAGGCAAGCACCGCACCAGGCGAATACTGGTAAACTGAACTATCATCTCAAGACCCTCGGTGATCTCATATCAAAGGCTCCTTTAAGTGGAAAGTACGTTATCACAGACAAGGGAATTGCCGCCCTGAACATGACCATAATCCCGAAGGTGACTCCGTCTATGAATGATAAGACGATAAAGTCAATTTCCATGGGATCATCACGAGGTCTGAATCTGTCCGCTCGCGCTGGGGTGGTTACTCCCATAATCCTCTTGTCGGCAATGTCCTATTATCTCTTCTTTTATCTGGACATTGTTAAGGTTTCAACTATTCTTGTTAACTCAATTATATGGGTAATTGTTTTATTCCTTTTATGGAGGGGGACCACCAATCACCATAAGGATGAGGAGTTGCTTGAACACGCGGGAAGGGGGGGAAAGTAGAATGCCCACAACTCACTTAACGTGTCTAAAATGCAAGGGAGAATTCGATTACATTCTGAGTGCAATGTCCTATCTGGTGCACGCCCCAAGTAATACAGAGATAATTACGTCACAAGATCAGGCAATAAGGACAAGAAGCATAAGATAACGTGTCCGTACTGAGGCAACAAGGCTTGGTACAAAGTGAACCTGTGAACTTAAAATTAGCAACGAATCAAGGCTATGTGCTTCAGGAGGTTGGGGTATTGAAACATTAAGTTATAGCCTCTCAAGTGGCCCTTTTCCTGAGGTCTCCTATTTTTATTACGTTTTCATTCATCGGATTGACGCCCCCCTTTCAATTCATATTTATTTAGTCTAGTTTATGACACAATTTTTTTGTCCTTTACTACACCACCATCAGTTATCTTGATGCTTCTGGCTTCTGCATAATCTATCTCACATCCGCTGCCGACAAAAATTTCATCTCCCACCACTGATCTGGAGGTAACGCCTTCAAGCGAAGCTCTTTTGCAGTGAATTTCTGAGATCTCCACCTGCCTGGAAAAGAATCTGTCAAACAACCTTCCATGTCCGTACTTTATTTCTATGGCGTCCGCTTCCAGCGTTTTTATTCGACTGGACTGCCCATATAGTTCCATATCAAATCTCTTGCAACTGACTGCGTTTACACGGATTTTTCCTGCAATCTGGATTTCTTCACCCTTTATGGTTTCCGCCTCAATGTAACCGGATAGTTTCTGTATCTTTGCATCTATCTCCTTTGTAGTAACGCCTCCTGAGATCTTCATATCGTCTGCCTTGATTGCTTCCTTTACTTCAAGGCCTCCGGATATATCCAAGGTCTTGCATTTTATTGAGCCAGCCTTCAATGAACCTGACGAGTCTATGTCATTTCCGTCTATGTTCCCGGATATCTTTGCAGACCCTGAAACGCTGATCTCGTCTGATGACTTTACGTCTCCATTTATGTGCCCGCTGCCAGATATATGAATCTTGTTGGCATCAACGAAACCATCTACTGTTGCCGCACCTGAAATACTCAATTCCTCGGAGTATACGTCAGAGAGTCTTCCCGAGCCAGAAATTCTCACCCTCCCCGATCGAGTCCTTCCTTCCCCGCTCTCTTCTTTCTCGGTATTTTCCTTGGAGGATTGGTTTTCTCCTCCCCATCTTTCTGTTATCTCATCAAAAGTCTTCTGATCGATTTTCCCTTCCTCAAGCATCTTCTTCAGCTTCTCAATATATTCGCTTTCCATGGTCATCAAATTCAAATTCCAAGAAGATACTTAAATATATTTAACACTATATATTTTAATGCATCAACCAAAATTCAGACCTTCAAAACTTTCATGTTGAATTGATGAACCTACAGGTTTAAGATATTGTTTCGGTTATACTCCTATGGTATCCACCATTAATTCTCTTACTTCGTCAACCAAGATGAGCATCATAGGGTTGCTGAACACACCCAAGACTCCGGATGAGATTGCTGCCTCCCTGAATATCACCAGGCAGGGTGTGGATAAACAGCTGAAGGAGTTGCAGTCATATGGAATAGTTGAGAAGAAATGGTTCATTGGTTATAACAGGCCCAAGGTTGAATTCTTCATTACCGAGCTTGGAGAAAAATTCTATAAGGGGCTGGATGAGTTCGTTACGAAGTTCCATAATGACGGTAAGAACTGGTTGATAGAGAAATTGAAGAGTTTGGATATCGATTTGATGAGTGGAAAAGTTAGCCCAGAAAAGTACAGAGAGCAGAAAGCAGAAGTGGAATCAACGTTAAAATGGTTTAACATTTGTGAGCGGGAATTCCCCTTTCGCAAGATAGGGGATGAAAGCGAGCGAAAAGGTTACTATTTCTCGCAGGATATTGATCTGTCCGCTGGCAGACAGAAGTGA
>JAJZXT010000082.1 GCA_021806355.1 Thermoplasmata archaeon | reverse complement strand
TATAACAATGTGAGACCACATTCATCCATTGAATACCTGCCTCCGGCAGTATTCAGGGAGAGATACCTGAATGATTCCGCATTCAGGTCAGAATACAATGAAAAATTGAAAAAGAGAAGGGAGAAGATGAAAATGAGAAACGAGGCAAAAGCAAATATGTTGAAAAACATGAAAGAGGTGAACTGAGTTGATCGATGAAGGGTATCCAAAAGTGTGCCATCTTAACTGGAGCAGATCAAAAAGCATTCGTAACCCTGTCGGCTGGATTGCAGGTAGAACCACTCAATTCATACAGGAAGCATGAGAAGAGGCTGAAGAGGCAGCAGAAGAAACTGTCAAGGAAGAAGAAGGGATCCAATAACAGAAGGAAACAGATAGTGAAGGTACAGAAAATCCACCAGCAGATCAGGGATGCTCGAACAGACTTCAACCACAAGATATCAACAGCGATAGCCAAGCAGTATGGTATGGTTGCGGTTGAGGAACTTAACACACAGAGCATGCAGCAGAATCATCACCTTGCAAAGAGCATAACCGATCAGGGATGGTACCAGTTCAGGCAGATGCTTGATTACAAGATGGGATAGAGAAACGCAGAACTGATAAGGGTCGGCAGGTTCGATCCTTTATCGAAGATCTGCTCCAAATGCGGAAACATAAAACACGATCTGAAACTGTCTGATCGGATATATCACTGCAATAAGTACGGTTTGAGCATCGACAGGGATCTCAATGCTGCAATAAACATTCGCAACATTGGTCTAATAAAAGTAGGGAAGGGCATTCCCGAATTCACGCCTGTGGAAAGTGCCACAGGGGCGGAACTCCTTAAGGGGGGTCTACGAGTTGCCACTCTATGAATCAGGAACCTCCACTCGCTTGCGATGGAGAAGATGTCAGCAACAGGCAGCAGAATAAGGTTCTAAGTATACACGTTAAGCACTTTAATAAAAACCGGGAGATATTCTGGTAAACAATTATCCGAGTGCCCTAAATCAACATCAGAGATTTTTTACCAAATTGGTTACCTATAATTTATACCAATGTTTACTAGATTAATTACAACAATGTTTATCTCTATGTAACTAATACAAAGACGTGGTATCAAAGGAGAATGAAGTTATCAGTGTGCGTCTCAAAAAGGGGACTATGGAAAAATTAAGGAATCTGGGAATACACCCGTCAGAGGAAGTTAGAAAATATCTTGAAGATTTAGCATGGAAAAAGGATGTTAGAAATACCATTGATAAGCTGGAATCGATGATACAACAACATTCAAAGCCTTCAGAAGCAGGTTTTGCAGTGAGATCTATTCGTGAGGATAGGGATGAGGGTCATTGATTCCTCGACAATAGTTAAGTTCTTCTCACAAGAGCCAGGTTGGAGAAATCTGCGGGAATACCTTTATGAGCCCATTACCATAGAACTCTCAATAAAAGAACTTGGAAACGCCTTGTGGAAGAAGGTGAATCGGGGAGAATTCGATGAGGTAAATGCCCTGGAACTTCTGATAGAATTTCAGCGCATTGGGAAGTTTCTGGCACAGAGGAAATACTTAGGTAAAGCTTTCGAAATGGCTGTCAAATATAAAATTACAATATATGATTCTCTTTTTATAGCAGCTGCTTTTCTAGAAGGTTACGATCTTATCACCTCGGATGTGAGGCAAGGATCTGTATCAAAAGATTTAGGAATTAACACAACAATATGTTGAATTAGAGTTTTATTTCTTAATGAGAAAACATTCTAAGAATAACGGTAAAATTTATTAAATATATTGTGCGAAACAAGTCTCTAGATTGCCTTCAATAGTCCTGAGTAATTGTTGTTATTATGTGATAGGAGGAACATATCGTGCAACTATTTCTCCATGCATTATATGCAAATCATTTCCACCACTTTTGAAGAATGAATATCCTTGATATTCTTAAAAAGAGAGGCTTATTAGTAATTAATGATTTTTTAACATTCATTTTCATTCAGGAGAATTTGATTGGGAAGAGTTTACTTCTTCTTCCTGATCATGAACACTGCTGAACCCACAATTATCACTGCAACCGCTGCTCCAATTATTCCGTAAAGTTCCATGCTCGATATGCCAGAAGGAGATTGTTTCGATGGCGATGAAGAAGAGGTGAATGTGATTGTTACTGTCTTGGAGTGGCCATTAACTATTACTGTACTGTTGGAAGCATTGTAATTTGTATTGTTGGTTCCTATGGTGTATGCATATGTTCCATTTGTTAACATAACAGAATAATTTACTCCAGTTAATGCTCCAGAATCATGTCCTGTTATATTCACGTACCAATCAGAACCGGTAGGCAATCCTGTTTCTGTGAATGTAACTTTGTATGTTACTGTTGAGAATGTTATAGCTTGGGATACTGTATTTCCATTGACTGTAAATGAATTTGAGTGTGAAGGTTCGTAGATTTTATTGGATGTTTGTACATTGTAGGAATATGAAGCGTTGGCGAGGTAGATTGAGTATGATGTTCCGGTGATTGGACCGGATGAAGTTTGTCCTGTTATATTCACGTACCAATCAGAACCGGTAGGCAATCCTGTTTCTGTGAATGTAACTTTGTATGTTACCTTTGAGAAAGTGACAGAAGGCAAATTCACTGCAGTTCCAGAGACGGTAAATGTACCGGTATATGAGGATGGTTCGTATATCTTGTCGCTTGTAGAATTTAAGAAACTGTAAGTGCCATTGATCAGGTTGAATGTGATTGTATTAGTTGATGAGTTTCCATGGAAGGTAAATCCGATGCTGTTGGTAACGTTAGCATACCATGTGGTACCTGACGGAAGGCCTGTTTCTGTGAATGTAACTTTGTATGTTACCTTTGAGAAAGTGACAGAAGGCAAATTCACTGCAGTTCCAGAGACGGTAAATGTACCGGCATATGAGGATGGTTCGTATATCTTGTCGCTTGTAGAATTTAAGAAACTGTAAGTGCCATTGATCAGGTTGAATGTGATTGTATTAGTTGATGAGTTTTCATGGAAGGTAAATCCGGTGCTGTTAGTCACATTTACATACCAGACGGTGCCAGAAGGCAATCCTGTTTCTGTGAATGTGATCTTGCTTACCTGGAAGAATGTTATCGATTTTGTTACAGCACTCCCATTAATCATTAAAGAACCTGAGGATGTTGAAGGTTCGTATAGCTTATTGTTAGTCTGTATTGTGTATACAAATGTTCCATTAGTCAAATTTACAGAATATGTAGTTCCTGTCAATGCTCCAGAATCATGTCCTGTTATGTTCATATACCAATCTGATCCAGAAGGTAGTCCCGCTTCGGTAAAGGTGACAGCATATCTTACGTATCCCAAAACCGAAACGGTGTCTGAAATAGAGCTCGCAACATACACATGCCCGTTTAAACTGTCGAATGCTACTCCTGCTGGACATGAACCCACGGCGATGTTTTGAATAACCTTATTTGTTGAACCATTTATTACTGAGACGTTGTTTGAACCACAGTTCGCGACATACACATTCCCGTTAGAACTATCGTATGCAGCTCCATTAGGGCTTTCACCAACAGTGATGTTTTGAATAACCTTATTTGTTGAACCGTTTATTACTGATACATTGCGAGAGCACTCTTTTGGGACATATATGTTCCCGTTGGAACTGTCGAATGCTGGTGCAACTGGAGTATTGCCAACAGTGATGTTTTGAATAACCTTATTTGTTGAACCGTCTATTACGGAGACGCAGCTTGAACAACCGTTCGTGACATACACATTCCCGTTAGAACTATCGTATGCAGCTCCATTAGGGCTTTCACCAACAGTGATGTTTTGAATAACCTTATTTGTTGAACCGTCTATAACGGAGATGCTTCCTGAACCACAGCCCACAACATACACATACCTGTTTGAACTGTCGAATGCAATCCCTTCCAGGCATGAACTTGAACCTACGGTGATATTTTGAATAACCTTATTAGTTGAGGCGTCTATTACGGAAACGCTGCTAGAGCGATGGTTCGAGACATACACATTTCCGTTAGAACTATCGAATGCCACTCCAACAGGGCCTTTGCCAACAGCGATGGTTTGAATAACCTTATTTGTTGAACCGTCTATTACGGAGACGCCATCTGAACCACAGTTCGTGACATACACATTCCCGTTTGAACTGTCAAATGCTATTGCATGGGGCCTTATACCAACAGTGATGTTTTGAATAACCTTGTCTGTTGGACCTGAATATGCGTTCATGCCAATATTCTCCTTGAGAAGATATCCACGAACTGAGGCAGAGTTGTATTTTCCGTACCCTGCATTAGATGTTACACTGGCTTGAGCAAACGGAACGCCATTAACATTGGATTTGCTTCCTGAAGCTACAAGCAAACCGGCATGATCGGTTGCTACAACAAACGATGTCCCCATGAACATTATTGCCATGAGCAGAACAGATAGCGTTAGAAGGATATTTTTCATTAAAACGCATGAAGTGCTAATATATAATTATTTGTTTCACTTCTTCTTTGATTTAATTTCTCTTCTTAGAATATCTATCGTATACGAGGCGATATATCAACGATTTAAATTTTTGTTGGCTTTCCTGAGAATCATCTCCACTATAGAACATGGCAGATCTGAACGAAGCGACGAGGTAGTATTACCTCTACTTGACTAAATCTTCTCATGAGAAGGGAGCGAGAGTATTAACACAGAAACCACAATATTTGGCAAGTTTTCACTTGCTTTGATGTCGTCCTCTATCTAAAAATCCCCAGATGCTAAATCGCAGAAAAGCCTTAAATTATCCATCTTTAAACCAGTCAGTGAAAAATGGGTACGATTGATTGCCTTTATTCCGTTTTTTATTGCAATATCCTGAGCTTTTTTTATTGATGGAATGTCCCTATGGTTTCTTGAAAAGATTTCCCCAAGATCACAGAATAAAACTGAGGTGTCTTCAAACTTTAGCGAATTTAGAAAATTCATCGATGCGTCTGTTGCCTGTGATTTTTCACCAAAATCTACGTATTGCCCATTAAAGAAATTTTCAATTTTTCCCCTCCATATGGGTCCTGCAGAAATTCCGTTATACCCATTTCCCAATATTTCCTCCAGATCTAGTATCCCAACATTTCGAAGGGTATCATCAGCCTTTGAGGCTCCCCTTGTAATTTTCACAAAGACTCTGTAATAGTGCTTATGCCAGAATGAAAGCATTGGTTCAATTCCGCAATCCAGAGAAGCAGCTCTTCTTGCTATGGTTCCAATGAGATTCCTTATCCCCAATTCGTGTCGCATCATGGATTTGGGAATCACCGAGCCATATCGCCGGAATGTTTTTTCAGGCAAAGCTCCAGACAGTGGAGAAAGGTCTGTCGCTGTAAAGCCAATGTATCCCCTGTTCCTAACATTATCGAGTGAAATGTCCAGGTAAGGTATAATTGATCCATATGGATCCACGTCGATGAAATCAAATTCGTATCTGGTTACCATCTCTTCA
Organism: Thermoplasmata archaeon; assembly: GCA_021806355.1. GTDB lineage: Archaea > Thermoplasmatota > Thermoplasmata > Thermoplasmatales > Thermoplasmataceae. The sequence continues at coordinate 17,340 of JAJZXT010000082.1, read as the reverse complement.
AAGGAAGACCAATGTGTCTCTGCCCCGGATTTATTCGATGCGACATTTTTCTCAAGGATTCTGTAGCTCTTTTCAGATCGCTCAGAGATAACTGCCTGAGTGTCAGTTTCAAGACTTACTCTTATTCCCCTGATGCCAGTCGCACCGAAACCATCAAGGAATAATTTTGGCTTAAGGGCATTCAGAAAAAGAATCGTCAGATCTCTATTCGACCTCTGCTCCTGATTAAAAAACCCAGCTTGAATCTTGCCTGGCCCGCTTTCGGCTATATCACTTCCTATTTCTACTGTAGCTGAGCCTTCCCTGATAACTGTTATGGATTTTCCTCTCCGTTAAGCACCCGGAGAACCTTGAATGGAAGTATATTCCTGTTTATTGGTGTAATATCAAATACCCTTACACCCTCAAGACTTCTTATCTCCTGCAGAACAGGGTTTCTGGACTTCTTGTGCAATGTAACTATAAGTGGCTTGGTATAATTCAGGGTGTCCATGATTTCTTTCTGTATGTTTCTGGTCGTATTCTCCAGTTTACCGATCTCGTCTATCACGATTACATCTGCGGCTTCCCTGGCCTTTTTCATGCTTGGTATCAATATTTCTTCCAAAAGCCTGGTGTCAACACCGAGTTTATCTATCTTTACCCTTGAAACAAGACCAAGTTCGGCAAACACAACTCTTCTCTTTGTATATATATCTAAAATGGAATAAGCCTTAAGCTTGCCCTGATCGATGATCTCGCTGACGAGAACCCCATGGACAATTTTTCCATCCTTGATCAGGGTATCCATTATCTTTGATAAAGCTTCTGCCTTTATACTGCCTACCGGTCCTGTGATTCCTATCTTAACTGCCATTACTTAATCCTCCAGATACATTAAAGGGTAATCCATTTCGTGGATATAACGAAGCCTTGCTTTCACTTTTGATCCTTTGTAACGGATACTCAAGCTTACATCAAGCATGTCCCCGGTGAGAGTGATGTATTTATATGTGCCCTTATGCCTGTTAATATTATCAGGGTTTATCCTGACTGATGCCTCATCTACAAATGGTTGGACAAGAACGCTCTGCCTTATCGCTTCCTCAAGAGACTGTAGATTGGAAAGGCTAACTGGTGCCCCAACGTATTGGTGGTAAATCGTTCCTAGTTTTATTCCCGCTTCGAATATTGCTCTCTCTCTATCCGAGCAGTTAAAGAACTGTTCTGCAATGTCGGGCATAGTTTACCTGAATTTCTACACCGCTAATAAGTTTGTGGTAATGACTGGATTTAGAAGGAAACAGTAAAAAACAGGTTTTCCTGAGAGACATTACAATGAGGGATGTCAGACGAACTTCATTTCACTCCGAAAAAGATAGGAATTTATATATACATTTCTTATTACAGATTAATTAAAATGGAATCGGAAAAATCATCTGGCACCACAGTAGAAAGGATTCTCAAGAAGATAACGTATGATAATGCAACAATTGCCATAGGCCTTTTCCTCCTTACTGCAGGACTGGCATATTACTTCGCATGGGCAGATTATTTTGATGCCTGGACCGATCCTGGGCTTTACTCTCTCGTTGTGGTCTTTATAGCTTTTGGTTTCATGGCTATAGTGCTTGGCGAGACAAAGAAGCGATTGCCAAAGCCAAAAGAATAAATTTACCCGATAAAACCTTTTTCGTAGGTAGTAGAGATGAAAGCCATCTTTCTCATTTTTCCACCGCTGAAATAGAAGAATTCAGAGAAAAACTCCCCTTTTCCACCAGAGAGGTTTTTAAAATCGGTGTGCCCAAAGTCCTGTGGATCGAAATTCAGCGCTTTCAAATCAGTCCAGAACTTGTTTCTAAAGATGAAAACGTTTATCGAATTTTCTATAATTGAATTGCCTTTCTGTGATGAAAGGAATTCGGACAACCCTTGAGTTATTGAAAAAACAGAAGTGTTATAGTGCCTGGAAGAACGAATAAGTTCCACATAAACCGCCATTGTTTTCTTTCCCCTGATCAGCAGGTGGGCTTCGTCGAGAATTATAATTTTTCTCTTATTTGGAGATGCCTTGATCTTGTAAAAGATACCTTCAATGCAGGCTAGAAAGTTTTCTTCTGATTTGGCAACCTCATCAAATCGATATAACCTTGTTGTAACCCCAGTTCCAGAACCGCATTCTACGTGAGATTCTGTAAATTTTGAATCGCTGCCAAACCGAATAACATCAAGATCCGAATGAAGACTCAATTCTGTTTCCCTGAAATATTCGTTCATGGGGTCGAATATATAAATTTCGTCAACAAGGCCAAGCACAATATTTCTCAAAAGAATTGCCTTGCTGAAATAGCTTTTTCCTGAACCTATCTCACCGAGTACAATGCAATTATATGAGGGTTTATTCCAAATATTTAAAAATATTGGCTTCCCCGAAAATGAATCAAGACCGATGAGTGCTCCTGATAAATCTGGTTCTGGATCAGTAAACCATGGTATGAGATGCACGATCTTTCTGCTATCCATAATGTACTTTCCGCCACCGGGAAGATCAAGGGAATTGATCTTGCGGAGTTCCCTCTTCCCCACTCTTCTATTATTGGACAGAATGCCCCCCATGAGTTCTATTGCATTCCTGACCCTGTATGAGTATTCACTCAATTTAACCGGATTGCTGCTCACCTGCCTGATCATGAAATTTGTATCAAATATCAACAGGGAATCATCGGCATTGATATCATAAAGCTCGCTGGCATAATTTTCTTCAGCCAAAATTCTCATTGAAGGGTTTTGCCCGTGCTTTTTCCTTTCGATCATTAGATTTGCCCTCTTGTCTGCCCTGATCCTACCGACTGTTTTTGAATTCCAGCTAATTTTCTTTAACGATAAAATCACATCCATAGGAAAACTAACGTTATTTACATATGGAGAAATTTCAACCCTGTTAGATTGATTGCTATCAACGATGCGATATATGCACTTGTAGCCTTTACTCTTGTAATAACTTTTGAATAACTTCACTTTCTGTTCCAAAATATTTTTCTTCCCCTTACCTGTTTTCAAGGAATTTCACCCAGCAGTTTTTCAATTTCATCATTCCTCAAAATAGTGTTTTCAATGCCAATCCGTTCCAGGTTTCCGCTGATGATGTTCAGCGATTCTCCAAAACCGTTTGCCTCATTATCTAACCTTTTTTTAATTAAAACCAGGAAGTGCCTGAAATAGTATGTGTTGCTTAAAAATGAATTGGTCAATTCGATATACGATTTCACCGCTTCATTTGACTTTTCAAGAGAAAGAGATTTCCCATTATAATTTAAAGAAATAAGAATTACTTCCTCAGGCACATCTTTCCAAATCTCGGAAAGAGTTCTTTGAATCAGAGCTTTTTCCCGCATTGAAAGATTTTCTAAATAAAGCGGCTTTATTTCAATGGCAGAAATCAGTTTCTTTCCATCCATCAATATGGAATTTTCATATTCTTTGCGAATTTCCTTTGTTGTGTATATTTCATGATTGCGATAGGACCTAAAAAGAAATACGGTTGTTATGATTATTGAGATGAATCCAATTGCCAAAAACAACACTGAATTTTTCAGCAATATAGGTAAATTATCAATGCTGAAATTTGCCGCTATTACTGACAATGCCGCAATGATAGTATATATCTCGATCTTTGATTTTTCACTATTCCATTTGCGTCGCAAAATATTTGGAGGTAAATTCCCAAAATCAGATCTGATTCCCAAGTTACTCCATCACTCGCCTGTATTCTACCTCTGATTTCATCAGATTCGGGATATTTAGCTGGTATGGATTCTCAGTCGCGGGATTATTGTATAAATTCCCATTAGGCTGTGCTTTGCCAAGCGAGGGGATTTCTATATTATTTTTTACCATTGGAATACGATTCCCAAGCATTGTGATCCCAGAAAGAACATCCAGCCCCATCAGATTCCTCAATATACCCCCTTTTGCCATCAGAATAGATGGAATGAGGCATGCTGCCCATAAAAAGGCAATATGCATAAAGAAAACATTGGAATATATCGCGCTCAAATACAGGGCGATCGCTATAGGAAATGGAATGAATGCGAGTTCTATGAACATAACCCATAGCTGGATAATGCGATCGTAAAATTCCGAAATTGCCAGCAATAGTGAGGCAATTGGCAGTATCACAATGAATACAAGGAGCAGGGCATCTCGTAACATAAGAAAACTGAGTAGGAAAAATGTTGCAGCAAAATACCCCGATGAGAGCAAGATAGCAGAAAGCGTGTTTCCTCCCGAAGAAAAATTCCTCAAATATTCGAGAATCTGACTGGAATTCATTGCAGCAAACCAGTTGATTGAGCCGTAATCCCACACACTGGCAAAAACAAGATATCCCGCTTCAAGAATGAATTTCAAAATATCAATAGATAGTATGAAGAGCATTAATGAAATGCTGAGTCTCCATAAGATCCTGTTAACTTCCTCACCTCTTCTGGCCATTATTATCTTGATTGAAGTTATGAAAATTGCCACAGTAGCAATAGGCATTGCCAATACATCTACCAGATGCCCCATTATTGGATTCAAAGTCCCAATTATCGATTCTGGGAATGGAAATGCATACGGTTGTCCAAGCCCATATTCTATTATTAACATCCAGAGACCGGATGAAGAGGTAATCTCTGATGAAAGCAGGAATGCTCCAAGTGGCGAGAGAAATGAAATTATGTTGAATGCCAATGATCATGCACCGGTAGCTATAAAGTTAAAAACCCCATAAATAATGCCACTAATAGCCAGAATATAGATTATAGTTCCCAGAGATGCATATTTCAACCTGTTTTTTGACTCATATCTCTTTTGCTCATCAGAGCTGAAGAAGCCTATAGCTACTGGGATCCAGAGCAATGCAATTATAATGGCCGACACCGAGATAACTACTTCATATCCTCTCTGAAAAACCCCTTGTATAGTGCTGTTGGTAGTTGCAAAATTAGTTATTGACGCAAAAATATCCAGATTCATTTACCCCACATTTAATCATATTATTAATTACCTGACATTTTCTTTCGAATCTATGATCTGTTCCAGATGGGCACATATACTTTCCCCGATTCGAAGTGCATTATTTGAAGATAGCCTTAACTTGTTCTTCGCTCCCTTATGAAAGGGGATTTCTGTGATCGATCCAAAGTAGAATTCAAATTAATCCACGTTTTTAGGCATGACAGTATTTGTCACGGAATATATATATATATATGAGAAGGATTTCCTGAAGATGTCAGTATTGAAGAAGGGTTTTCAAACGTACATAGATAGTATCTCCAAAAAGAAGAAAGTCATGATAGCGATCGCTTTTTCTATCATTATGATCGTATCATCAATTGCCATATTTGGATATGTAACTCACAAGCAAATTCAGCAGGCTCCATTAACAGGGCCATTAACGACGGGGCATGTGACATTTTCAAACTCCTCCGGGATCGTCGGATCATTCGTTTCTACGAACGGAAAGAGTCAAGCTCCTCAGGAAGTTGGAAATATAGAGGCTTTCATGGCAACACCAGTCACGAATAATACAATAAATGTTACTGGAATATCTCATAGAAGTAATAACTACATCCAAATTGGAAGTACACAACTTTCACCTAATGGGTTCTTCAATATGTCCCTGAACTATTCCTTCTATTCATACGCCAAGGATTGGGCATCTTTTCTCAGCAATATGAAAGCTAATAGCACCGAAATAAGCATAATGTATGAGGTCAATTTTCAGGTATACAAAAACAATAAAACCTTCCTGTACACATTTCCCACACCTTATCTCTTTTCTCCAAGGGAATTTGTTGGAAACAGCAATTTCCACAGAAGTTCATTCTCCATAAACAAGAATTATGTGCTTGGCCAGCCTGCAGAAATTCTTAATGGAACAGGAGGCGTCAACTATAACCCTCAATATATAAAAGGTCCGGGGGGTGGGGGGAATGTAATAGTTACAACCTATTGCTACTTAGCATGGAAAACTACTCTCTCAAATTCTATCACAGCACCACTTCCGCTGATAATGGCATATAACACCACTCCTTTGAATTCTAAAGGAGATTTTGCCTTTAGTGCTGCCCTTGGAGCACTGAGCAATTCAGAATCTTTTTCATCTTCTAACGGATTCACAAACTCAACAACCTGTATAAATAATGTGAAAAACTGGCACTTTGAAGCGTCATCAGGGGGAACAGTGACATTAGGGGAATTTTCCCAACAACAATCTCAGATACCCCAAGCTACTAATGTTAACAATGTGAGCTTTGATATATATCTCTCCAATATCTCATTAGAAATTACACAATATACCTTATGCCGCATCTCTGTAACGCAGGAATTTTTAAACGGTGTTCTCATAAAGCAGACCAGTTCTTCGAGTTCAACCGGAGACACCCAATATCAGCAGGAAATAACAAATGATGCGGGCAAAGGTACTACCATGCGAGAAGGCAGCTTCAATAAAGCGGCAACGCAGGCGTTCACGGATTATTATAAAAATTCTACACAACATAGCTATGGTACCTTATCAACAGATGGTGAAATTCAATTTACCAATATAACAAACATTCTGAATGCAGGAATCAGCAGCGCTGAGATGCAGGACATATCAAATGTGATAGATATGAGTGTTTCAACCCTTGGGATCATGGTTACAGCTGCAGCAGCTCTCTCAGTGGGGCCTGGAACATCAACAGCAGCTATTGTTGCAATGGGTGTTTCCATCGCAGCGATGGGCGCAAGCATATGGGGAGCCATGCAATCTGTTATCATTGCAGCAAATGATACATCTACTATTTATGGTGCGGCGATGACAAGCTACTATACAACTTCAATTAATGCTTCGGTATATCTTGATCCTTCGACTTTCCAGATAGATGGCGTTACGTTTAACTCCGCCTCACCATTCATTATTTTATCTCAACCTCAATAACAAATCACCATTACATCCCATTTTTTTATTTTACGATTTTAATTCTTAACTTGCCATTTTTTAAGTAATATGTATATAGATCCTCAGGTTCATTTTAAGTGCCCTGAAATCCCACCTCAGAGAAAATTTCAACACAAAAATAAGTATGGCATATTACACACAAAACGATAATTAAGTATAGTAATGAATAAAATAAAAGGAAATTATACATCATATGCCTTAGCTTCTTCCCTGACAACGCTAAGCTTTTCATTTCTGGTTTTACTGCGCTCTTCACCCTCTTTGAACCTCTTCTCATCATCCTCAGTTTCGAGTTTCAATCTAGGAACTGCGGTTGCCTTACCATTCTGGTCAATCGCAACATATGTGAGATAAGCCTTAGTAGCAAACTTCTTTTCGCCGGTCAGGGATTCTTCGGAAAAAACATCAACTTCGATTTCCATTGTGGTTTTCCCAACATAATTTATTCGCCCCTTCATTGTTACGATATCTCCCATCCTGATTTGAGAGAGAAAGAATATGCTGTCCATGCTTCCTGTTACGGTTCTTCGCCTTGAATGCTTAAAAGATACTATTGAGGCAACATTATCTATCCATTCTACAAGCCGACCACCGTATAAAGCGTTGAATATGTTTGTGTCTGGGGGTAATACAAGTCTTTCTATGGCGGTATAAGAGTCCTTCCAAAATTTCTGTTCCTCGTTTCCCATGATTGGTAATGCAAAGCTATTATAAAACGATAAATTGTGCCATGGTGAATGAATCCCATGATTCAATTAAAGAAAAGAGAATTGCCTGTGAAGTAGCAACCCGTTATTTGAAGGATGGAATGTCTATTGGCCTTGGTACAGGATCAACCGTGAATATTCTGCTAGATGTGTTTGATGAGATGAATCTCTGCTTCAAGAAGAGCACATTTGTGTCAACCTCTGACCGAACCACAGAAAAAGCTTTAAAAATGGGGTTAAATATTGATCAGGATTTCTCTGGTGAACTTGATGTGTCAATAGATGGAGCGGACGAGATAGATCCTAATGGAAATTTGATAAAGGGTGGGGGCGGAGCTCTAACGAGAGAAAAGATTGTAGCCTACAATTCCAGAAATCTTATAATTCTTGCAGATTCCAGCAAATTTGTCGAAACTCTTGGTAAATTCAAACTGCCCGTCGAAATTTTCAGGCTGTTTCTCTCCGGAACTGTAAAACGCCTGGAATCTCTGGGATGTGAATGCAAAGTGCGGGACGGCGGTCAGTTTATCACTGAGAATGGAAATCCTATTGTAGACTGCCAGTTCAAATCCATAAAGGATCCAGGAACTATGGAAAAAACAATTAAAATGATACCTGGAGTTGTTGAAGTTGGATTATTTGTTGGGATGACAAATTTATCAATAGAAGGAAGAATGGAAGGAGCCGTAATTCACAGGTACAAGGAACTTAACGGCCTCTGAATTTTTAACAATTTGTTATGGATTACTTCTTTTTTTCCCCCTTATATGATTTCAATTCTTCTATGATATTTTGAATGGATTCTATCTTTGAGGCAAGATCCTGAATTATTTCCTCAAGGATTTCATCAAACTCCTTGGAAAGCCTATAACCATGAACCGGTCTCCCCTTTCCTTCCTTTTTCATGTTACGTTTGTTGATCCATCCCTTTCTCCTGAGCCACTGCATGGCTATTGATACTTCAGGTTGCCTGAGGCCGGTTTCTCTTTCTATTTCGACACTCGTTATTTCTCCCTTATTTCTTATATAAACCAAGGTAAATGCTACACTTCTTGGTATGTCAGATTCGGTCAAAAACGATGCGAGCTTATTGCTATTATCAGATAAAGTCATAACTAACAAACCCAATATTATAATTACATATATATGTATATCCCAAATTTGAGATTTTATTTTAAAAATGATGCGTAAAAATAAAAATAGAAGAATGTTATAGTTTATTTCCCTGATTTCGAAAGAGCCTCCAGCTTACTTATTATGGTATACAAAGCTGCCCTACCGTGTGCTGGAACATTTGGATCGTTTGCAATCTCATCCAGCATTGAAATAGCGGTCGCACATCTTAAATCAAGACTTACCTTTCCATCTGATAGTTTATTCTTTGCCTCGTTGGAACTCTTTCTGACATTCTTCGGCACTGAAGTATCCTGAGCAAGCTCCTCGAGAAGGTAAACCAATTCTGAATACAATTTATTATCCATGTGTATCACTCCGTAAAAGTCGTATTATCTTCTTTCTTTATGGATATTACCATCATGGTCTTAGAGTCTTTGACTCCTTTTATTTTACTGACTCTGTTGAGAAGGTATTTCTGAAATTCTGGGTAATCTGGGAATCTTACTTTGATTACAATATCAAACTCCCCGGTTACAACATATGCATCTTCAACGTTTGTATCCTTTGAAACCTCATTGATTACGGTGTTTATTTCTGTTACGTCCAATTCGAGACCTATCAGGGCTGTAACGATCTTCTTGTCATAATATTTATCAAAAGTTTCATCCATCTCATCATTTTGCATAACTTCACCAACTAATTCGGGTAGTCTAAATAATTCTCTGAGTCATAACCTTTTTTATTTTTGTTCATAGCTTCCCCAATTTGACGCCAACCCTAATCACGCCTATGTGTGTTATCGCCTGTGGAAAGTTGCCTATCATATCCATTGTTTCCAGATCGATCTCCTCGGAAAACAATCCAAGATTATTGGAAAAACCCATTATTGTATCATAAACAGATTTGGCATCCTCTACTCTTCCAATTTCCATAAGGGCTTCTGCATACCAAAATGATAGCAAAAGAAAAGGGTTGTCTTTGCAGGGTATCCCGTCATCATTGAGATATCTGGAAAATAGAAAATTCTTGTGCATAAGTTTTTTTTCAATCATTGCGATCGTTCCCGTTATCATCTCATTATTGCCATCAAGGAAACCGATAGTTGGGATGCGCAGCAGGGAAGCATCGACATCCTCGGAACCATAATACTGTACAAACGAATTCAATTTTTGGTTAAACCCATTTTTCAGAATATCCTGCTTAATCTGGTCCCTTGCTGATTCCCACTTTTCGTAAGGGAATGAAAAGTTCTGGGCTTTGCCTATCTTTATTGCCCTGTCTATTCCCATCCAGCACATAACTTTCGAATAAACGTAGTGGCGCTTCTCTGTTCTGAATTCCCAGATGCTTGAATCAGGTTCAGACCATTTTTCAATGATTTTGTCCGTGGTTTCGATTATAAAATTCCTTAGAAATGCATTAATTAAACCACCTGCGTTGCATAGATGGTAAATCGCATTAATTATGGAGCCATATTCATCAAGCTGCAACTGGTTAGAGGCAAGGTTTCCAATCCTTACAGGTTTTGACCCAAGATAACCCTCATAATCCAGCGTTTTTTCCGTGATATCATCCATTAGGTTAATTGGGTATATTGTCCTGATTTTTCCTTCTTTTTCTATGATTTCCATCATATCATATAAAAACTTAGTAGCGTATCTGTGATATCCAAGGAGTGATAGAGCCTCTATCACATAGGCGGTATCCCTTAACCATGAAAATCTGTAATCCCAGTTCCTCATTCCTCCTACACACTCGGGAAGACTTGTTGTTGGAGCAGCCACCATGAGACCCGTTGGTTCGTAAAAAAGGCCCCTTAAAGTCAGCGCTGAGCGCATTATCTGATCCAGATACTGGCCTGAGTATTTGCACTCATTTGACCAAGATGTCCAGAAATCAATTGTCGTTTGAAGAAGTTCATCCGACTTAAAATCAGAAACATCGGGAATATCTTTGAGTCCATAGGCAACGACGAAGATTTCTTGCGAGTCTTTCTCCATCGCAAATACCTTGTCAACACAGCTTTCGCTGGCTTCTATTTTGATTGACCCGATGCAGCCTATATTCCTATCATTGCAGGAGATTATGAATCCATTTTCATTCTTTGCTGACACGCTTCCCAATTCATTATAATCACTTCTAATTGAGACTCTAAGAAGTACCTCAACAGGTTCTTCAAAAGTATTTACGATCCTGTGGATCTCAGGAAATCTTATGTTCTCATAACTGCTTTCTGGAATGAAGTCAGTAATTTCCAGTATCTTTTTATTATCTCTAAAAAAAGATGTTCTGAGTATTGGTGTTTTTTCTATGTAAGTCTGATTTACCATTACTTTAGCGCTGTCAGATGGACATATCTGGAAAAATGTTCCTTTCCTGCTGTCAAGTATACAATCAAAAACAGGAGGAGATGAAAAGATGGGAAGACACGCCCAGGATATCTTACCGTTAGCGGCAACAAGAGCGGCAGTAGTGTTATTGGCAATCATTCCATGGTTTTTAATTAATGGAAAACCTTTCACTTCAACCTGATCAAATTCCAGAAGTTCCTTCATCAACCATTAACATGTCATTTTATGTAAGTTTTCTTATTAATAATTACCATGATTTGGATTTGTTATGGAAATCCAGCTTGATAAGATTCAATTAACTTAAGCTTGAATGCGATATGATGCAATGAAAATAACCAAGAGAATAGAATATATAGTTGACTTAGCATAGGCATTTATGAAATGGATTACCAGAGAAAAAGCTAAGGTTGACAGAATTGCATGTCCGTGGTTAATAACCAGATTCGTAGACAAAAATCCTGAGTTCTTGTTTGTTCCTGCCAACGAGGTAATGAAAGTTGCAGTTGAACAAAATGCGATTCCATTCGATGTCCCAGGTGCGGAATTGCATCATTATAAAGAAAATGGCTATGAATATGTCAGTTTTGATGCGGTAATAAGAAAACATAGACTTAAAGATCCTGCACTTCTTGAATTTGCAAAAATCGTAAGATCGGCTGATGCCGAACCTCCCGATTCAAAGGCAGAGGGTCCGGGGTTGGAAGCTGCGGCTTTAGGATTTAGGATGATCGCTAAGGATGATTATGAAAATATGAAATTACAATTTCCGCTATATGATGCCCTTTATGCCTATTGCAAATGGAAATTGGAAGATGGAGGGAAACTTGAACATTCCCAAACAAAATAATTTATTTTGTTCCACGGAGAGTCATAAAGCCTATAATAAATTGAAAAATAGCGATTGCGTCATTGACCCCGATACGCTGATTCAAGTGTATCAAGTTGAAAAAGATTTTTAATCTGGAACAGTATGTGCCATAACCCGGCTTAGCTCAGTTGGTAGAGCGGCGGACTGTAGAGGGAATCACGGGGTGAAACCGCCGTAATCCGCAGGTCTCTGGTTCGAATCCGGAAGCCGGGATGATTTGCTTTAGATGTCCATATGAACATCTAAGAAGTAATAGAAGTTTACTACAATAGTTGCATCGAACGCAAAGGATTATAATCTTGGGGCAGGATGGTTTGTTCTAAAAAAATAGAAACCTGCAAGCGCTTCAGTTGCATGCATCGAACTGGTGCTTTATTTCCAAGACTTGTTAAATCTGGATTGTCTGGGACGTCTTCTTAATTGCTATTGTTATGAAAGCTGTGTGCATTATTCCTTCACTATCTGGCCTGGTGGCATCTTTTCTCACAAGGAGATTCCTCTTTATTAGTTCAAAGGTTTCCAGCACATATAATCCGAGATTCTCCATTTCAAGAACTGTGTTCTCAACCTGATCGTAATTGGGCAAATAGGTAATAATTCTCGATCCAAATTTAACTGTTCCAATTATATTTCGTAAACATCTCCAGGGATCTGGAATATCTAAAAACACCGCATCAAAAACTCTTTTTTCCGAATCAAAATCATAATCGTTGATGTCTGTGCAGTGAAATTCCAGGTTTGCGTCCACATTAAATATTTTGAAATTCTTCCGGACAATCATCTCCGTATTCCTGTCACGGTCAATTCCTACTATTGTTCCTTCTTTCCCTATAGCTTTTCCTATTTGTGTTGTGAGTGCGCCAGAACCTATCCCGGATTCAAGAACAATTGACCCATACCCGATTCCAGAAGCAGAAATTATGCTGGATGAATCTTTAGAGTTTATGATCTGTGCCCCTCTGATTCCGACCGAATTAAAATCATATGGCACACCACTTGAAACTATATAATTAAACCCCTTTAACTTTATGATATCCCCATTTCTCAGGGAAATATTGAATGGAATCTGGAACTCCTCTTTTCCCAAAAATATGAGATTCTTTTGGTCGTCGATATACCCTCCCTTATTTTTTCCTAACAGAACTTTCATCATACCCTCCATAATATCCGATTATAATATCTGAGACATTGTTTTCGGTTGGTCCGGTTTTTATCTGAACAGAATATTTCTCCCCAAACCCCGCTGAATCACTGTTTTTCAAATAAATGTCCAGATTCTCATCTATTGTTTCTCTTTTCAAATTATTATCGACAATGATTCCCATAAGTCCACTGTTTCCATCATCACCATCGGTAGCCACTGACATAAAGGAGAAAATCTCATCTTTACTCATCTCTATCATCATTCTTAATGATAATTCTGTATTTCTACCGCCCTTTCCTCCTCCAATAACTTTTGCAGTTGATTCCCCATGACCTAGAAACCAGAATCCTTCTCTTTTTAGGGAATATTCAGCACGAAGTTTTGATGGGATCAGCTTTGCAATATCCTTTATGTCTCCAGATAAAATATTATTAAAATTGATAATATTCACAATTTGTGGGTCTTTCCGCATTATGTGTTCCAGTGATTCGACGAAAATGCCTCCACTCAGAATAATATCCGACTGAATATTTGGGCCGTCTTTGCTTTTGAAAATAGGTGCATTCAATTTTACTCCCTCCCCCAGGCATTTATTTTTAGGTGCAGGCAACACGAATTTGTGATAGGCAAATGGGTTGGAACCGATAAGGTACAATCTGTCCTGTGGAACATCCGATATCAACAAAATTCTGTAATTTGTAAACGGCAATTGTGGAACAATCTTTCCGCATTTTATGGATGATAACCCGCATCTTATCCCATTTAACGTCTCTATATCCGTTCCGGCGTCTAAAAGACACTTAGTTATGCGTGAAAAGTTCTCCTCTCCTATGGACTGTTCCGGTATTTCAAACAATGCTGAAGCACCTCCTGATAAGAGAACAATTATATTTTTCAGACCTGCATTCTGCAGCATTTTGATTATTGCTATACTCGAAGTGTAAGAATCGCCCAGTGGAATTGGGTGGTTTCCAACAAATTTTTTAAAACCATCAAGTGCACCATTGCATTCATAGGGAGAAAGAATGATTTTCAGTGGAGAATCTATATATTTTGTGTCTTCTATTCCATTAGCCATTGATATTGCTGCCTTGCCTAGTGAAAAGATAACCGTTTCCTTTGGGCCGAAATCGTTATTCTCAAGGCATTTCTCGACCAAGTGCCCTGGAGCGGTTGCTGTTAACACCCCTGCAAGAAATCCAGCAATTTTATCTGCTCTTTCTTTATCTATGGATTTACATTCATCGTCAATTTTTGGGAGTATCATACAACTTCAAAATCCTCCAGATGCCATCCTATGATGCCACCGCTTACACTGTATACCGAATTTTTTATTCCTTTCCTAAGAGCAGCAGCTTCTCTCAGACTTTTCCCTCCACTATTGCAAATGATGCAAACTGGAACTTCCTGTTTTTCGAACCAATCTGCCCTTTCAATCATATCTGCCAATGACAAATTAATTGAATTGTTTATATGCCCCAGTTCACCGTAGAATTCTTCAGGAGACCTTGAATCGATTATAATAACACCTGAGCTTGAATCTATCATCTCTTTCAGTTGTTTAGGAGTGATTGTTTTCTTTTCCATTTTCTTCACATTGTAGGAGCACCCCGAATATAACTTCATTCAAGAATAATTTTTGTCAGTGCCTCAATTAAAGATCAAATATATACTCGAATGCCATCACAAACAATGAAAAGTGAGGTCAAGGCACTCGTCTTCACTTCGTTAGGGCACTTTGCCAATGACGGAACATTTCTCCTTTACTCAGCACTTATTGTATTTTATTCTGATATCGGAATCCCAATATATTACACGGGAACTCTTGCAGTTGCCTACACATTTCTTGGCGGCGTTTTCGCCCTGTACGTGGGCAAGATTTCAGACAGGTTAAATCGGGATCCTGAACTAATGTCTGGTGGAATCTTAATAATGGGAATTTCAGTGTTTTTACTTTCCCTTCCTTTTTATTCCACATACGGAGAATATTATTTTATCGCTATTGGAGCCATTGTTCTTGGGATTGGACAGGCGTTTTACCACCCGATAGGAGCAAACATCATAAGATTCTCTAAACCTGGCCGGGATATGTCCGATTATCTTGGTATAAATGGTTCCTTCGGAAGCTTGGGAAGAAGCTTGCTCATTCTCGTTTTTGGAGCACTTGTCCTTTCTACAGGAAGATTCCACGGAACTGCTTTATACGCCACTATATTTCTCGTTCTTTCAGGCATAATATATTCAGGAACTCATAAGATAAGAAAACCAATAAAAAAGGTGCCATCAAAGACTGCAACTATGAAGGATCAACTCGAAGGGAATAGTGCTGTGTGGGGATTTATCGGAATCCTGACATCATCATTCTTCTTAAGATCCATGTTTCTTGTCAGTATTTCCACCTATATTTTCAAGTATCTGAACTCAATCGATGGAAACAGCAGCGCACTGACGTTTATATTCCTGGGAGTGAGCTTGATAACACCAGTCATTGGGCAACCCTTCTTTGGTTATTTAACCAGGAAAAAAGGAGGTTTTTATACAGTCGTATTGACAGGAGTGATCTCTTTTGTTACATTCATTACATTCCTTTCAACGAATCTTTATTATATTGACTTGGCGATATATTCTATTTATGCCTTTGCAGCCTATACTGGATTCCCGACATTGCTCGGATTTATCAGCCAGAATGTTCCATCTTCTGTCTCAGCAAGAGCCAACACCATTGCGTGGGGACTGGGAAATACTGTGGGGGGAGGTGCTGGGCTGGCAGTGTTTTTGCTGTTTTATGAAATTTTACGCCAAAATCTCCACACCATTTTTGCTGAATTTTCCTTGTTCCTCCTCGCTTCCATCGTAATAGCTTTCCTTATTCCCTCTTACTCAAAGAAAGTCAAGCATGAAAGTGATGTGTAAAAACAATTCCCAATAGAAATAGTGATCTATGATGGATGGATGAACCTTAAATGTCAGAATTCAGGGACGCATTAGGCAATATAGTTCAGATTAATGAAAACCTTGGAAGAATAGTATCGCTGTCTCCCTCTGTTACAGAGATACTCTTTGAAATAGGCATAGGAAGCAATTTGGTTGGGATTAGTGCATTCTGTAAAAGGCCTGCAGAAACAGACCAAATCAGAAAGGTTGGGAGCTATGGAACTGCGAAACTTGAGGTCCTCGATGAAATGAAGCCGGATATCGTGCTTATGATGAGTGGATATTCCGAACCCCTATACAAGAAGATTAGGGAACATTACAACGCGTTCCTTTTCAAACTGCCAACAACAATGTTTGGAATACTTGAATTGATCAAGGAGGTCGGTATAGTCACATCCCACCAGGAAAGGGCAAAAGAACTTGAATATGAAATGACAAGGGCAATTTCCAATATTAAAAGATTCGATATCCGGGGATATCTTGAGATAGATCTTGGAGGTCCCGTAACCTTCGGATCACAAAGTTACATAGCTGATACGCTTTCACTTTTTGGCATTAAGCAGCCTTACGAAAATGTTCAAAGGGAGTGGATCACGCCGAGAGATGCAGATATCATAGAATTTGATCCTGAAATTCTTATCTATGAAGGGAAAATGTATAGGGGTTCCTCTAAGCATGAGGCAAGGAAACTCTTTTCTGGGAGGGGTTACGAAACATCAACATTTATGAAAGAAGACATGATATTTACCACACCCGGGAAGCTGGACTTCTTTGCACACCATGGACCAAGTTTCTTCCGGGAGGTATTGCCATGGCTTAGAAACCTTATGGAAAGTGTAGCGTCAACTACCCCTCCTAACGGAAGGAGCTTGTAACTCTTATTAGGCTACAGTAGGCTGGTTGACTGCAGCCCTATTTTTTATATTGAGTGTGGCAATATAGTCTGCCTCACCACCATATCCACACTGAATACATTTGAATTTATCTCTGTTTGGCCGGTTCTTTTTATCAATGGTATGGCATTTGGGACATTCCCTGCTTGTATTCTTTGGATCTACTGTAACGCATGGGGTCTCCTTGGGAAGTTAGATGACTTCTGTTCCCAAACAAAACGCCTTTCTAATAGAGTGACTTCCTCCCACGTCTAAAGAACATGGGCTTCCTGCTTCACAGACCATACTCGATCCCAATTCCACCCCAGGAGTTGCCCCCTGCCTCTGGGTAGGTTGGTTACGGAGGTATCGATTTCCACA
>JAJZXT010000202.1 GCA_021806355.1 Thermoplasmata archaeon | reverse complement strand
GGTGTTTCCCGTCTCTTCTCTGACATAGACAAAGGAAGATCTTTGGAGAATGCAGTTTTCCTCGAATTGCTAAGGAGAAAGGGAACTTTGGGCAGTCTTGACTATCTCAGACTTGAATCTGGAAAAGAAATAGATTTTATTGTTAGGGGAAAGACAATAGAACTTCTACAGGCCTGTTATGACATATCCGCCCAAGGCACCAAATCACGCGAGATCAATGGACTTGTAGAAGCTGCCACAAAGCTTGGGTTGAAAAATGGAACGGTAATTACGTACGATTACGAAAATAAGGAAATAGTTGATGGAATATCTATAGAATATATCCCATTCTGGATCTGGGCATTACCTAATATGCATTAGTGGGTCCGACCAACAGAACCGGCAAAGTATTACTTCCTCAAAAAAAATTTGAGCAAATGACAACCAGTTCACTGTCGCTGATAACCTAATAAGATATCAGTATTTACAGGAAGTTATCAGTGATACATCAATGAACTATCACTAAATACCGATACAACGATGAGTATGGAATTAGAGCTAGTTTGTCGATAGATACTTGAAGAACCTAGAATTCCATTAGGTTTGCAATTCATTCCCTCTTTAAGGGCCTGAACTTCATCGTCCAGAGGTTTGCAAAAATCAATTCGAAACCTCACGAATACATTATTGATATAAATCAGACTGAAGCATCTGTTTGGATCCGTAGGATTGTACTCCTCTCTAAAAGCAAGGAACTCTTGTCAAATTTCCAGCGGAACTTTTTCGATATTATCTTCTCCTTTTGCGATAAATGTGGATCTCGAAGCCTTGTGGTATGTAATGAGAGCGTATATGGAAGCCAGGAAAATAAGAAAAGAAGCCATTGCACCATAGATTATAATCCGGATTCTATCCTTTCTCACATTATTCATCGCAGCAGAAAGAAAGATAAAAGAACCACCGCTCCCCATTATTGAACTCAGTAACGCGATCGGCCTCCTTAGATCTGAAAACAACACAAATTCCAGTGACGTGAATGAAGGGATCGCGCCAAATGTCACGTGATGGAATATGGTGTGAACATAGAAGAATGCCCTTATGAAAATAGCAATTGTGAACAGTATAGGCATTGCAAACGTCATGATCATTTCAGCCCTGTAGAAATTGCCAGCCTTTTTTGCAGTCCCATTTCTAAAATTCAAGAAGAAAGATCTCCAGGAATTTCTAGTCCATCTCACAAGTTGTTTTGAAAATGTCTTTACCGTTCTCTTAGGGGAAACCATCACCATGACATCAAAATCCTTTATGGCCAGGTATCCCTTTCTAATCACGATTGATGTCAACTCGGAATCATCGCCACCGCCTTCATACGGAATCCCGCCATTTATCCTCAACCCACGAAATTCTGGAGATAGAATGTGGCTCTTGATAAGCTCTGTTCTATACATTGCGCATGCCCCATCAAGAAGAGACACGCTCCCTCTGAGGCTCATAGCCCTCATTAATGTCTCCTTTGATCTCTCAAGAAATTCAGAGGCATAGGATATCTTGTTTGATTTTTCAAGCTTGATTCCTATGTTTGCTCCCACGCCGCCTACATTCTCCTGAAAATTTGCAAGAAGTTTCCTGACAGAACCTTCCTGGAGATATGCATCAGCATCAATGAGGAGTGTGAATTTTGTTGAAACACGTGATATTCCGTTGGCAATTGATTCTCTCTTTCCCATCCTTACGCCATTCTTTATGACAACTACCCCCGGAACCATTGATGCCCTGTCATAATTATCACTGCTTCCATCTACTACAAGATAGACTGTCTTAACCTGATTCTGAAGAACAGCCAAATTAATTAGAACAGAATCGGGATCTTCCGAATATACAGGCATTATCGCGGTGACCTGATCCTCATCAAATTCCCCACTTGACTTATCCTTAATTTTATATCGATAAGCGTAAGCCGCATTTACGATATAAAAAAGCATAGATGCAACAGAAATAAGGAGAAGTATGGTTATAATTGTTAGGAGTCCGATATCCATTCTCTGTTTACAATCGTGACCAAGCCCTTAAATTTATGGAACAACCTTTTAGTACATTCCAACGAAAAAGATGATTTCCTGAAGTGATCTTCGCAGGTTAGAGAAAATTATCGTGATGAATGCGATAAAATCTAATAAACAGCCAAAAGAAATTAATTCTGTTTTGCCTCTTTGCTATTAGTGTAGCCTAGCCTTTCAGCGTTCCTCATGGAGATTTTATAACCTATGATCCCGACACAGACTACTGATATAATTACAAGGAAGAATCCGATTCCGAGGGCATGTAGATTATGAACTTTTACCGGTGTTATGAAATTGTAATTGAGAATTTCCGGGAAGATCAGTATGGCTATTCCGGAGAGGACAAATGCCAATCCGCCATAAGTAAGGACAAGCCGGCTGATATTTTTTCCAACATAGGCAATTCCTTCCTTGCTTAGCTGCTTGTTGCCGGAGAGATATTTCCCAAAACCCGCACCAAAAAGGATCTGCATTGTCATTGTTCCCAGCCCAAACAGGAGTCCAGGAATGAATCCAAGATAGATTGATGGCATAGATGGTGCCAGGACCGTATATATTATCAATGCAAAGGCACCAAATCCAAAGCCGGCTATAAGGCCATGGACAAAAGCCAATTTCAATGGAATTGGCTTGATATTATCATGAAGAATGGGATTGGTTTTATGGCTGAGCTCTTCCTCTTCCTGTCCATGAGATTTGTGCATTCCCGTGATTCTGCCAAGATATTTTTCTATAATATGAATGTGGAATATCTTCCCCTTTCTAGCTAGGTATATACCCACAGCAGCCATTGCGATTCCGACCAAGATATAAGTTATGCCAAACACCATGGCAGTCATGAATATTCCCGCCAGTGCAAGGAATGACAGTTCTGAAAGAAATGCCCTCTGAATCGTGAATCCTGATGAAAAAATAAGTCCCGTTTTCATTCCTCCCTTTGTGCTGTAAGAACCAACCGAATAGGAGAATGTTATTGGCCATGTGTGCTCATCCGGCGTTATGCCGTGAACTATGCCAAGGATATACGAGATAAGAACGATTGAGATGAAATCAAGATCTGCCGGGTTCCAAATGTTAAATGCCATATTTATTCACGATTTTTTAGACTTGCTTTTAATCTTATATAGAATTAGTATACTACTAACATACTTAAGGGTTACTAACGAAAAAGGAACTTGAAAGGCACTAGATCAGGTCAAATTCATAAAATAAGAAAGACACACACAAAGCCAATCCTTTTAATTTCCTGAATGATTATCATCAGAACGTATGAAGATAGAGGAGGACGCATCGATATATAGGACAATTCAGAAAGAGGCGTATGAATTTGGAATTGGAAGAACCCCAATGTTCTCCTTTTCTCACGAAAACGGTTCTAATATTTACGCGAAGCTCGAATGGTTCAACCGTTTTGGTTCCATAAAGGACAGGGCTGCCTTTTTTATGATCAAGAAAGCAATCTATTCTTCTGGCGGTTCCCTTAAGAATGTCATTGTGGAAGGTAGTTCCGGAAACACGGGAATTGCCCTTGGAAATATAGCCACTGCCTTAGGGATCAAGGCGGAGATCATAGTTCCTCCAGGAGTCTCCCGTGGAACTTTAAATGAATTGAATAAAACAGGTGCATCCATTATCATGAGCAGTGCCGATAACAACCCGGTAAGCACTGAGGGTGCCATAAACCAGGCAAAGAAAAAAGCGAGAGACAATCCGGAATTGTATATCAATCTGTACCAGCATGGAAACGAGGCCAACACAATGGCACACGTTTACACAACCGGGCCGGAGATTGAGGAATCTCTTGGCAAACTTCCGGATTATGTTGCGATTGGCATGGGAACCGGTGGATCAATTACTGGCATTGCCAGGTACTTCAAGGAAAGGGATAAGAAAGTTAAGGTTTATCTCATACAGCCTGATGATTTCAGCTTTATTCAGGGCCTCAGGAACTTTGTGACTGCAAAAGACAAGAAGATTGTCCTTGACAATATTGATCTTATTGATGGTTTTCTTACAGTAACCGCAGATAAGGCCTTTGGCGCAGTAAAGCACCTTGCCGATAATTATGGGATTTATGTGGGGCATTCATCAGGGGCAAACTACTATGGCGCAATGGAACTTGCCAGATCCTCTGGTCCTGCAGATATTGTAACGGTATTTCCAGATAGCGGAATAAAGTACCGGGAACTGTATCTATCAAGGGATATGTTTGATGAAGAGGCAATTGACCGGCTTGAAGACAGGGCAACAAAAATACCAACAGGCTCTATCCTCATGAAAAAGTGAAAATTGGCTGCAAATGAATTGCAATATTCTGAGTGTGACATCCTCCCACGTCTAAAGAACGTGGGCTTCCTGCTTCAACCACTTCACTTGCTTTATTCCTTCCTTTTCAAGAAGGGACAGAGTAGAGGTGACTGTGTCCACAGGCGTTAATTCCCCACTGTCCGTGGGTATTCCGGTCTTTATGAGACCGA
>JAJZXT010000175.1 GCA_021806355.1 Thermoplasmata archaeon | reverse complement strand
GGCTGAGGATAAAGAAGATGGGTGCATTCCTGTCTGAACAGTCCCTTCTGAGACTTGTTGTGACCATAATGATGGACATAAATGAAGAGTGGATCACCGGAAAAAAGTATATGAACATGGAGGTAGATTAGGGTTGTACAGGATCTTTTCGAAATTACAGCAATTCATGTACACTATCTTTTTAGGTCATATCTATTCAGCTTCATTCTTACCTCATCAATATAATGCTTGATAAACCTACATACAGAATCCTTTTGATTCACCCGTTCTTGGTAACCGTATTTACCGTCATTTCTCTAACTATCTCTTCTATTCTTTCCTTAAAGTATCATTGAAACCAGAACCTTTGGTAAAAAACAGATCAACAGTCTTTTTACATCCTGATCACATTTTATTCTAATTTTGTTTAAATTAAAATTCGTATGATGTTAGAATAGGTTAAAGTGTTTCATTGCTCGTTTCTCATTGCTGTGGGTAGAAGAGTCATTTATGCATAATAAACATTACAATCTTGATCTCTATGACGATCCAAATTTCCTCCGAATCCACAAAATGTAAATGAATGACAGTTCATAATTTACCACCTCCAAAGAGTCAAAAAACCTCCTATATATATAGAAAAATCGCATAGTAGAGTTTTTCCATTTGCGGAGGTATGTGTTTGTATATCCTTGAGTGTCTGATCCTGAATGCCAGCAGAGATACCCCCTGCCCAATCACTTCTGTAATAGGGTTAAATTTTGAACCTTCAGAATGGTTATATTTCGTTGGAATTTCCTCTGATGTCACTCCATTTTTTTTTAAATGGTACAGCAAGTCAACATCAAAAAAGGTGTTTGTTACCGATACATTTTTTAAAGCATCCCTAAAAAGATCTGTCTTAATGATCTTGTAACCACTTTGCGTATCATTGATATCAATCCCCAATATTATTTTAAGGAGCATATTGAAGCCTCTGCTAATAATCATTCTATGCAGCGGGATATTATTTTCCGAATTCAAGTAACGTGAAAATATTGTGATATCAGAGCTAATTCCTTTCCTGATATAATTTACAATGGTTGAGAATGATATAGCACCATCGGCATCCATTAAGATTACAAAATCTGAATCCACAAGATTCGCCGTTCTTTTAATAGCACTCCCTTTCCCAGATCTGGAGTTGGATCTTGAAATAAAAATGAAATTATACATTTTCATATATTTTGAGATTATTTCTTCGGTTCTATCATCTCCATCTAAGGCAATGATGAGCCTCCATTCAGGCTTATTCTCCTCAATAAAACTCACAATTGACTTAATAACAGGTTCTATTCTTTTCTCTTCGTTAAACGCGGGAATTACTATGTCAACGCGTGCCTTCAGCCAGTCATACTGATTAAACATCGTGTTATTCTCGTTCTGTAACACTAAAACCATAAAGGTATCTAAGGCCACTATATAAAAATGTATGGATCTCTCCACTTGTGTATGAGTAATTTTATTTAATATCAAAATATAGAATGATTACCGCTTTATTTATCCTGCATTGGTAAAATTAAAATCTAAATAGAAGATTTATAGCGCCTTACTGGATTCCAGAAAAAAAGAATGTAGGAATAAAAGCATTCCATTAAAGATTCAAAGCTCCTTTTGCCTTACTGCAAATTTAGTCCCATGATCATTCAGAAAATTTAATAAATTAAACTTTGCAACATAAATTTCCGGACATTTATTTGCGAAAATTATCCTTGTTATCAGGTCATGAAAAAAGAATAAGAGAACCCATGCAAAGAGCACAGTAATAGTTCCTTTCTACTATTATGTTCTGTACCAGATTAACAAGTTTACCATGGAAATATGATCGGTAACAGAAACATAACAACTTGTTTATCCATTCTCCATATTGTTGTTATGAATTCAATTAGGTTTATTTCATTGCCGATATTTAGTTTTCATTTTTCAATTGTCTGCTGCAGATCACTTTTTACCATTAATTTTATAAGCTCTTTGAATGAAGTCTTTGATTTCCATTTTAATTTGTTATTTGCTTTCGAAGCGTCTGCAAGATAGTTGTCTGATTCAAGTGGCCTGAAAAATGCTTTATTCACCTTTACAAGAATTTTTCCATCGTCTGATAAACCAATCTCATTTTCATTTTCTCCTTCCCAGTGAATTTTTATTCCCACCTCTTGAAATGCAATTTCCACGAATTCTCTTACTGTATGCAACTCTCCTGTTCCTAGAACGTAATCATCTCCAGTTCCATTGTTAAGCATCTGCCACATGCCATACACATAATCCTTGGCATATCCCCAATCCTTCCTTGCATTTAGATTTCCAAGTTCAAGCACCAGCTGCTTTCCATTCTTAATTCTTGAAACTGCCATACTAATTTTTCTTGTTACAAATTCTGGCCCCCTAACCTCACTTTCATGGTTAAAGAGTATTCCGTTTGAGATGAACATTCCATATGCCTCCCTGTATGTTTTCATGGTCCAAAATCCAGCCAATTTGGATACTGCATATGGGCTTCTTGGCTTAAACGAAGTCTCCTCATTTTGAGGTGTTGACTCAGGTTGACCAAACATTTCAGAAGTTGCAGCAAAGTAAAGTTTTGTATTTGGAGAATATTCTTTAACTGCATTTACCACATTCAGAGTGCCAGATATGTTAACGTCATAGGTTGATGCAGGATTTTGAAAACTATATCCAACAAAACTTTGAGCAGCAAGATGATATAACTCATCCGGTTTTTCCCTTTCCAGTAATCGTGCAAAGAAACCAGCATCTGTTAAATCGCCATATTCTATTCTGATTTTCTCCTTAATTTCGTGTGGAAGTTTTTCAATTGTGCCTGTAGTCATTGAGCTATTTCTTCTCACTATCCCAATAATCTCATAATTTTTTTCAAATAATAATTTAGAAAGAAAAAAACCATCTTGGCCAGAGATACCTGTGATAATAGATTTCATGCACTGAGATATTGAATTAGTAATATTAAACCTTAACTCCTTGATTTATACGTAATAGAGTGCACGCATACTCCAAATTCATTCTCTATTGAATGCCTATTTCATTGTGTCTCAGTCTTATTCCGAAAGATCTTTATACATATTACGCATCCTATGTAATATGACTACGCTCCCGGACTGGGTTAGAAAGTACAAGACCAAGGGCGTTGAGATTCGCGTTTCAGGAGATAATTACTATGCGTATGAAATGACAAGCAGATGGAACAGGGAGAAGAAGAGGGCCGACAAGATCACAGGGAAGTATCTTGGCGTTGTAACGCATGACGGGATTGTCAAATCCAGATCCATGGGCCTGGTGAGATCCGATTATGAATATGGAAACATTGCACTTCTCCATGGCATCGCAGAGAAGACAATTATTCCCGTTCTCAGGGAGATATATCCAACCATGTGGGAACGCATCATATCTTACGTTATTCTGAGGAACATACAGCCACTTCCCATGAAATCCGTGCATTACCTGTACGAGAAGACATACATGTCCAGAATCATGGACGAGAGCATGTCTCCCGATTCCATATCAAGGATGCTCTCATCCCTCCCGGAGGATCAGAGCATCCGTGTCATGAGGAAACTCACCGAAAAGGGTGAATATGTCCTCATGGATTCCACAGCCATATTCTCCAGATCAGAAAACATGTCATTCCTTGAGATGGGGCATAATTCGAAGGGAACGCACATGCCGCAGATCAATGTCATGATGCTGTTTTCATCCACAAGGCTGATGCCCACCTTCGTGAGGATACTCCCAGGATCCATCAGGGATGTTTCTGCCATGTCAAAGACCATGGACATGGCCGGGGTGGAAAAGTGCGTGATCATAGCTGACAAGGGATTCTTCTCCTCCGACAACATAAAGAATCTGAAGAGCAGGCATCTCAGCTATATCATACCACTCAGAAGAAATTCATCGCTCATACCTGATCCTGACCACTTCACCAGTGTTTTCAGGTATGACGGAAAACCCATCAAGTACTGGAAACGGGAGAATGATGTGTATATATTTGAAGATCCTGTCCTCAGATCAGAGGAGGAGAAGGATTACCTCATAAGGATTGAGGAGAATAAGAGGAGCAGGAAACAGTTCGATGAAAACGAGATCAATTTCGGGAAGCTGTATCTGTTGTCTGACCTGAATGAAGATCCGGAGAAAATATACAGGCTCTACAAGCAGCGTGAATACGTTGAATATGCATTCAATGTGTATAAGAACGATCTTGAGGTTGATAAATCATACATGAGGGATGACCACATGCTTTTCACGTACATGTTCCTGAACCTCCTGTCCCTGTATCTGCATTTCCAGATCCTGAACATGATCAACGGGAAATACAGTGTCAGGGATGTGTTGCTCATACTATCCAGGATAAAGATGTACAGGATGGAGAAAGGGGAGATTCTCAGTGAAATACCTAAAAAAACAAGGGATCTGGTATCTGACATGAATATTGACCTTGACCTATTACGTAAAAAAGGGTGAGTTAAGGATTAAATATATCTTTTGCCATA